>NZ_JAIXHZ010000208.1:0-18830 GCF_043392705.1 Dysgonomonas sp. Shenzhen-Wh21 | reverse complement strand
AATATATAAACTATCTGCATCGGGAGGCGAACCGCAATTAATAGATACCGGCTTTGCAAACCAATGTAATAATGACCATTTACTTTCTCCCAATGGAAAGTGGCTTGCAGTAAGCCATCGTTCATTACCTCAAGGGAGACCTACTATTTTTATACTCCCCGCTGAAGGTGGTACTCCCAGACAAGTGACGCCATCAGCTCCGAGTTATCTGCACGGGTGGAGTCCTGATGGAAAATCACTGACATATTGTGCAAACCGAAACGGAGAAATGGATGTATATACTATAAATATAGATGGAATGAATGAGACTCGTCTTACTTTCTCAGAAGGATTGAATGACGGGCCGGAATACACCCCCGATGGTAAATACATCTGGTTCAACTCAGTACGCACCGGATTGATGCAACTATGGAGAATGAAAACAGACGGTTCGGAACAGACTCAAATGACTTTTGATGAAGATCGCAACTCATGGTTTCCTCATATCTCACCCGATGGCAAACATGTAGTTTATATAGCATACAAAAAAGGTGATCTTGAACCTCATGAGCATCTACGCTACAAAAATGTAGAGATTCGCATAATGCCGGCTACAGGAGGCAAACCTCAGACATTAATAAAACTTTTTGGAGGTCAAGGAACATTCAATGTCAATTCTTGGTCGCAAGACAGTAAATGCTTTGCTTATGTAAGATACAAAACAGAACTTAACTCTAAATAACGAATATGAAATCTATTAAACTTTTATTACTTGCAATACTACTTTTAGTAGGGAATTATATTGCGGCACAAAGCTCTCCATTCTCTTTTACTATCAATGCCGGAGGAAGTCTTTCCGATATGCGGGTAAAGGGTAGTTCCACCGATTCAAAATATGGATTCCGTGGAGGTGTAGGTCTGGAAATGAATCTCCCTAATAATTTATTTTTGCAAACAGGATTGGATTTTGCTATGAAAGGAGCAAATTCGAATTCAATGGCAGTCGGAGACATTAACGGAGATGGCTATTCTCCTGATTTTTATATGGCAGAAGAAAAGGTGAGAGCTTCATATCTTGTCTTGCCCATTAAAGCAGGCTACAGACTTAATGTGTCAAGGGAGGTACGCCTTAATTTTGCTTTTGGCTCATATCTTGGCTACGGTATTGGTGGAAAATATAAAGCAAAAGAAGCCCTAAAAATGGCTCTACCGGGCGATAGAGAATTATCGAATGGTACTTATACCGAATATTCAGAGTACGAATATGACACTTTTTCTAGCGAAACACTGAAACGCTTCGACATGGGATTAGCCGGATCTGCAGGAGTAGAATGTAAACGTATATTACTGAACTTTGGTTACGAACATGGTTTGATTAATTACTCCAGAGGGAGTGCTTCGTCATATAACAGTGCTTTGTTTTTAACTTTAGGTTATCGGATATTTTGAATTCAGAAATAATACAAGACTAGGATTTGATTAAAAATATTTTTTGATTTATAAGATTCAATGCTGTATAATTATTTTATAGATTTGTAGATTAATAATTACACCTGAACAGATGGAAAACATTAAAGCTCAGTACTGGAAGTATTCTCTTATAATACTTATTCTTTTCATAGCCGTTGTTCTGTTCCGAGAACTTGCACCATTTATGAGTGGAGTACTGGGAGCATCCACTATCTATGTTATGGTAAGAGGGCAAATGAGATACCTTACGCAGAAAAAGAATTGGGGACGGGCTTTATCTGCTATTCTTATTGTTATCGAGGCCATATTATGTTTTCTTATCCCCATTTCTGTAGCAGTATGGTTATTAGTCGGGGAACTTAACAATATAAATCTTGACCCGTCGTCTTACTTATCTGGAATACAACATTTCAATGAGTTAATCCAACAAAAGACAGGTTACAATGTACTTAGTTCAGAAAACTTAATAAGCGCAGCATCTTATTTACCTAAAATAGGTCAGATATTACTAGATAGTGTCAGCAGTTTTATCATCAATTCTCTGGTACTTGTCTTTGTGCTTTATTTTATGTTAATCGGTGGTGAACGAATGGAGAAATATCTTTTCTCACTCCTTCCTTTCGATGATGATAATAAAAAGAGTGTTATACATTCTGTGAAAATGATGGTAACATCAAATGCTATCGGAATACCTCTATTAGCTATAATACAAGGTGTTGTTGCCACAATCGGATACATTATATTTGATGCGCCCAGCCCTATTCTGTTCGGATTCCTCACATGTTTTGCTACGATTATACCATTAATTGGCACATCACTGATATGGTTCCCGCTGGCTGTCTATTTAGCACTAACCGGCGATTGGTTTAATGCCATTGGCTTAGCTATATACGCTCTGATCGTAATATCCAACTCCGACAATCTGATCCGTTTTATATTACAAAAGAAAATGGCAGATACGCATCCATTAATAACTGTATTCGGTGTTATAATCGGTCTTACATTATTTGGTTTTTGGGGTGTAATATTCGGACCATTGTTGCTTTCAGTATTTATCCTTTGCATTGATATTTTCAAAAGAGAGTATTTAGATGAAAAAGACACTGCAATGACTATTGACGATTATAAAGATGATGAAACCTAAATTTATAAACATGAAAAGAACTTTTTTATTTACCATTACTTTAATCATATCAATGGTATATATCCATGCACAACAGGCATTAGGTGAGGGTTCGGACATTATTTCCCCGGAAGTACACAGTAACAACACTGTTACATTCCGTCTATATGCTCCGAATGCAAACACGGTAGAAATCACCGGAGACTGGATTCCTCGAGATAATTGGAAGCCGGGAATGGTAAGCCTTACTAAAGACGCAAAAGGGCTTTGGTCTTACACGACAGAAGCTTTACCTTCTGATCTTTATAGCTATTCATTCTTTGTAAACGGAGTAGAAACAAAAGACCCTAATAATGTATATCTCAACAGAGATGTAGCTACGGTATCTAATATATTTATAGTAGGTAACGGCAACGGAGATCTGTATAAAGTGCAAAACGTACCTCATGGTTCGGTTACTCGTCGCTGGTACGACTCTCCCGGCAATAATAAAACACGCCGTATTACCATCTATACTCCTCCGGGATATGAAACAGGAAAAGAGAAATACCCGGTTTTATATCTACTGCATGGAATGGGTGGAGATGAAGAAGCATGGATGGCTCTGGGACGAACTTCACAGATCGTAGATAATCTTATTGCTCAAGGCAAGGCTAAACCTATGCTTATCGTGATGTCGAATGGAAATGTATCTCAAGAGGCTGCTCCCGGAGAATCCAGTCTGGGATTCTACAAACCCGTATTCCAGTTACCTCAAACGATGGATGGAAAGATGGAAGAAACATTCCCGGATATAATAAAATTTATAGAAAGCAATTACCGGGTCTACACAGACCGTTCGGAGCGTGCTATAGCTGGTTTATCTATGGGAGGATACCACTCGCTGCATATCTCACGATATTATCCAAACACATTCGACTACATAGGCTTATTTTCTCCTGCGATAAATCCTCCGAATAAGAATTCAAAAGTTTATAGCCATTATTTATTTGTCCTGATAGTGTTCCATCAATATCTTCATAAACTTTATTGGATAGGAATAGGAAAGACCGACTTTTTATACAAAGATGTAGAAGCATTCAGAGCCAAGCTTGATAATATGGGTGCTAAATACACTTATGTAGAATCTGAAGGAGGACACACATGGAGTAACTGGCGTGTATACTTGTCTCAATTTTTACCATTACTATTTAAGTAATTAAAATATAGTATAATTGACGGCTGTAAAAGATGAGGTATTAATATTTTTTACAGCCGTTCGGCTTTTTTACCCACACGGAAAAACGATCCTCTTTAACAGCAAACTCTCCATAACCATAGGTATCTATAGTTATATCATATTCTACATTCCCGGTCAAATCATACCAAACTTCACCACTTCGGTGAATACCAACATTCATCATTTTACGTCCACTCTCGCCATTGGATATAAGTAAAGCCAGACCTGAATCTAAATGATCTGTATCACCCAGTCTCACAAAACCAACAATAGCTACATGATCGAAATAATCAACTTGATGACCGTATGCGTATTTATGTCTCGTTTTTAGTAGTATATCTATCTTTTTTCGATGATTGGGTATTTTACCATTCACACCATAATAGTCTCCATAAAAAATACATGGATACCCATCTTTCATTAATAATATCAAGGCGTATGCAGATGGCTTGAACCAATCTTCAACTTCAGACTCTAACGAACTTCCTTTCTGTGAATCGTGATTATCAACAAAAGTCACACCTAACTCAGGATGCATAATCGACAAAGAGTCTTTCAATAAATTTCTCATATCATACTCTTTTTTCTTTCTGGAAGCATCGTACAGATTATAGTGTAAAGGCACATCAAAAAGATCGATGCTCTTATCCACTGCTTCCAAATAGTTATTTAAAGTATCTACATTGCCACTCCAATATTCGCCTACAGCATAGAAATCTTCGCCTCTGTTCATTCTAACCCACTGGATAAACTGTTTGATAAACTTATCATCCATGTGTTTAATAGCATCCAAACGCATCCCATCAAGATTCAGTTCGTTAGCTACCCATACTCCCCAACGGTTGAGTTCGGTAATGACTGCGGGATGATTCAAATCGATATCGTTGTACATCAAAAAATCATAATTCCCGTGTTCTAAATCTACCCCTCTACTCCAATTCTTATTGTCTCCTATAATGCGAAAAATACCACTTCTCCTTTTTATATCATCGAACCCTACACCCGAAAAGTGATACCAATGCCACTTGAAACTAGAATATTTATCTGCACGTCCAAGAAAATCATACCCCGTCCAAGACTGTATTTCAAACTCATCAGAGATATCACGATTCCTCTCTTCAGGGTCTACCTCTCTAACTATAAACTTTTCAGTATAATCTCCCTCCGCCTTATGATTCATCACAGCATCAAGGTATACTGAAATATTATATTTATGCAGTTCGGAAATCATAGACTTCAACTCTTCCTTCGTTCCATATTTTGTCCTTACCGTATTATTTTGATAGAACTCTCCCAAATCAAAGAGATCATACGTCGCATAACCCTCATCTTGTTGCTCATCAGCTTTGTATGCTGGAGGTATCCAAACAGCAGTAATACCAATTTCATGTAGATGCCCGGCATCTGCACAAAGTTGCTTCCACAGTTTACCGTCATTTGGTAAATTCCATTCGAAGTATTGCATCATCACTCCATTTTTCATAATGTTATAGCTTTATTATGACATACCGAAAGGTAAAGTTACATAATTGTATTCCTTTAATACATTTCTAAACCAAGTAAAACAGTAAGCCTCTTTTTAATAAAATAAAAAAGGATACTGAATTTTCATCAATATCCTCCTTAATATCCTTCTAAACTTACACTTACTTATCCGGGTATAAGGCATTCCACCAAGCAGTATCCTCCTTAAGCCATTTGCTAAACCAAGCCATTATAGAATTATTCCATTCCACCCGTCTTTTATAATTTGCTACTCCATGATTTTCATCTTTTACCTGAATAAATTCAACCGGTTTTCCGAGTATCTTGAGAGCCGTATACATTTGAATACTTTCACCAATAGGAACATTCGTATCAACAGTTCCGTGTGTCAACAAAAGAGGTGTTTTTATTTTATCTGCACTAAACAAAGGACTCTGTTTAACATATAAGTCCGGATTATTCCAAGGATAACTATTGGCACTAGCCCCCGAACTATATGTATAGCCCCAATATCCTTCACCCCAATAACTACTGATAGAACTGATTCCTGCATGCGAAACAGCAGCAGCAAACATGTCAGTTTGAGTTTGAAGGTACATAGTCATAAAACCGCCATACGAAGCTCCGATACAGCCAATCTTCTTATCATTTACAAACGGATGTTCTTTCACAAACTGCTTCGTTCCCTCTATTATATCTTCAGCAGTACGCTTCCCCCAAGCATTAACATGAAGAGCCGAAAACTTCTGTCCAAAGCCGGTAGCACCACTTGGCTGCACAACATAAACAACGTATCCCTGTGAAGCAAACACATGACCGGGATATGGTCCTTCGAATGTACGGGATGTAGGCATAGTACCACCATAATAATAAACAATCATTGGATATTTTTTCGTAGGATCAAAATTCGGCGGCAAGTAGAACATTCCTGTAATCTCTGTTCCGGCTGAATTTGTAAAATTCCAACCCTCAACCTTACCTAATGTCATTTGAGATAATCTCTCTTCATAAGGGTCGGCTATCCGAATCGACTTCTGAGTCTTAAGATCATAGATATAACCCCTGGTAGAGTTAGATACGCTAACACCGGCGTAAATACCTACAAGAGCATTGCCCGCAGTGCTAAATGTACGAATAACTTCTTCGTCTAAAGGGAGTTTCGAAAATACTTTAGTCGAAAGGTTATAAGTATACATATTCACACAGTCTTTGTCTGTTGTGCGAAAGTATATAAGGTTATCTTTTTTATTCCAAAAATAGGCATCAATACTTGGGTTAAAATCTTTAGTTATCGGATCTATCTTTTTCGTTTCTAAATCCATAATGAAAGCCAAAGTATTATAACTATTCGCAACCTGCCCTTCCTCAATATTCAACCCTATTCCATTAAAAGCCTCTCCGGCTCCGGCAACAAGGACTTTCTTCCCATCGGGAGAAAACGATGCGCTATATGCAAAGCTGTCTTTTGTCCATAGAGTATCAACTGTCATAGTTGATAAATCCAGTTTATACATAGAATTTGTACTGAAGGGCCTACTGGTAATAGTCTCTTCTGATATTGAAATCAATAATTGTTTCGAATCTGCACTTATGTCATTCAGCACTGTAGAATGAGAGCCAAATGTCAATTGTTGACTTAGCCCTGTGGCCAAATCATATTTATATATAAAAGACCTGTTTCCATAACCGGATTGACGATCTTCCGGTGACCTTAAAAGCTTCAGATCACTTTTATTTTCAGCTTCTTTCTCAAGCTTGGTATAGAATAGAGTTTTCTCATCAGGCGAAAACATGATACTTTCATCCGGTATGTTCTTTGCGAGAACAGCTTCCTGCAATGTTGCAGGATCTATTGCCCTCAGCTCTGAGCCTGAGTCATCTTTAGAAACATAAAACATTTTCTCGCTCTTGGGCATCCAGGCGAGCTGGCTTTTACGACCGTCGGTATCAATCAAGAGACTACTACGAGTCTTTAGGTTGTATAGCTCAGTCGTTGTAACACTCTTTTCTCCAAATGTTTCTCTATAAGAGAGCAAGGCATATTGTCCTCCTGCTGATAAGCTTACATTTATCACTCGTTTCCCCAGAAGCATGTCTGAGAAGTTTACATTTCGGTTTACAGTATTTGACATTGTAAAATTAGAGACAGAATCAGTTTTTTCGTTTTCTATTTCAATTTTCAAAGTAGGGGGTACTTCATCTTTAGCCGAAGCCAAGAGTTTTATTACGACGCGATTTTGTAATGGATAAGGATTTATTGAAGCTGTTATATCTTTTTTGTCAGACCGAAAAGTTTTTTCTTTTGTTGTTTTTGAAGCAGCCAGCTTTCCGTCAATGTATATCTCCAACATATTAGGACTAGTCACCCTCAATGTTCCCTTCGCATATCTATCTGAAGTAATATAAAATGATATCAATTGCAAAGAGAAGGCTCCATCCTGTGGTTTTTCGGGATATAAAAAACCATCACTATCGGCTTTCAGTGGCCTTACAAAAGCAGACTGCTCTGGTATTGAAATCGACATTTTTAGCAAATCTGATTCAGAAAACTTTTCTCCTTTCAAGTTTACACTATCAATCTTTAGTGGGTTTACGATTGTTACCGGAGGGGTGGTATATGCCTGTAATAAGCTCTCTTTTTTCTGCCCAAACAAAGTGACTGCAACAATCAAATTGAGCAATAGAATAACTGACCTGAACTTCATATCTTTAATTTTAGTGTTTTTATATACTACAAATGTACAAATTATAGAATGAGTTTGTGTCTCTTCATAAATCTGATTTTTGAAATATTTCATATCATACCTTTAACAAATTAGATTACTTTTTAATATTATATTTATTATCTTTGTGTGTCTAATAGTAAAGCCTAAACAAAACTAAGAAAATGAAATTCTCCTCTTATGTAATATCTAGTATAATACTTATTATCATATGCTTATCCTGCTCGGATGAATCAATAAGATTATATCATCCTCCGCAAGAAGATCCTGAACCTGAGCCCGAAATACCTGAATATTATTGGTTATTAAAAACAGTTACTTACCCTGAAGATAATCCGGGTTTTTCTTTTCGTTATAGTCAGGAATTTACATATACAGATAATGATTTGATGAAAACGATACAAAGTTCTAACATCAAAGATTCTGCAATAGTAGTAGACTATATAAGCGACAGAAAAATATCATATTCCAGATTAATAAAACAAAGCGAGTCTACAATATATTATGATAGCTTGTTAGTCTTTCGTAATGATAAAAAGCAAGCTGAATATGCTTTACATGTAAGATACACAGAAAGAACATCAAACGGAAAGGTCTCAAAGCAGGTAGCTATCAACGACTCTACCACATTTATTTATGACGATGGGGGATATATCAAACAGCTTGATCATTATGATAAGACAGGCGTTACCTCATCTTTGAATTATACGGAAAACTACACTATTAAGGATGGAAATATAACAGAGATCACAACATCTAAAGGATACAGGTTTGTGTATACATACGATGATAAGGAATACGCAGCACCATCGGACTATTGCTATGAAATGCCACGCAATACGTTCAATATGGCAAGTACATGTTGGCTAATGGCAAGCCTTCCGTTTCTGTCGGAGCATATGGGGACAAAAAATAAAAACAATATTATCCAAGCAGAAATTATCCAAATGGAAGGGGAAAGAAAGTATGCTGATATAAAATACAATTATACTTTTGACGAAAACAACCTTGTTTCTCAAATCGTGATGTCTGGAACAACAAAGTATAACAAAACATTTGAGAATTATATAACTTCATTCTCATACATTCAAAAAGAGAAAAAGAAAAATTAAAAAGATATATAAATTCCCCCTGATTGCAAGGAATGAGGACAGAGAAGACATTCTATTTTCATCACCCAATTAGGTCAAGGCTAAGGGAAAGAGCCATATCCAGAAAGTTACTTCCCATGAGAAAGGTGGACTATCTTTCCTGTTATTTTATTTATTTTAATTTCTGAAACACCACCTTTTCCTCCATCTTTTGATGAGCCGACAACTGTCCATATATTATTTTCAAGACTTACCAATAACGGTTTTTCGGCATCGACTATTTCTGCTCCATATATTACCTTCAATTCAGATTCAGCTCTTTGTAAAACGCTTTCTATAGTGGGATAGACTGAACTATCAACAGTCAATGATTGAAACTTAACAGGAGTTTCTTCAACGGAAGTCAGACCTTGGCTTCTTAGAGATTTACTTTTGAAGTGATATAGAGGAATAGATATAATAAGTCCAATTAGACATACAGCGAATACAGATGATCGGTTACTCATAATTTCTAGAATTAACGATTAATATTCAATACTCTTTATTTAGTAGAGAATTATCAGTTTGATTTTTCATAAAAAAAAACGCTGAAAATATTTTCAGCGTTTCTAATCAATATGCTTTTTTCCTTTATTTTTCTAATAATCTAAGAAGCAATTCCGGCTCATCGGTTGTGATGAAATCCAGTTTTAATTTCAGCATTGTTTGCATATCTTCTTCTTTATTCACCGTCCAAGCATTAGTAAGCAAACCCATTGACTTCGCCTCATCAGCTAATTTGGAATCTTTTTGAAATAATGAATAATGGAAATCAATTCCATCTATATTTGCTGCTTTTAACTCTTCCAAGCTTTTATCCGATCCTAAATAAAGTACTTTTGCTGCAGGATCTAATTCTTTAACTCGAGTAAGATATTGCATACCGAAAGATATATAATCTACCCATGCCTGAGCTTTCATCCGATGTACTAAATGCACAACAGAGTCGGCGATAGCCTTTCCTTTATTTGTTCCTTTTATTTCTATGATTAGTTTTGTTTTATTTTGTGTTTTTATATAGTTGATATACTCTTCTAGAGTTGGTACAAAATCTCCATTCTTCAATGCTACAGCAGACAATTCTGCAGCTGTAGTTGATTCAACATCCTTCCCTCCTATCGAAGGATCGTGTGAGAGTACAACAACATCGTCTGATTACATCCATACATCCAGCTCTGAACCTTCACAACCTATTTCTACGGCATGCTTCAATGAACTCATCGAATTATGGCTAAAATCACGATCTTTCCAAGCTCCTCTGTGAGCAATCACTTTGTTATGCAAAAACTCATCTTTTACCAACTCAAATGATTTTTCGTTCTTTCCTTCTTTTAATATTATCTTATAAGATATAGGCGAATTTGCAGTTAGCTGTTTTCCTTTTTTTAGCTTTATATTTTTTTCTTTATCGATTTCAAATAACCCGGAAGGATCTTTTAATGTAATTTTTTCATTTCCTGTTGAAATGACTTTTCCTACAACAGCACCCTTATTATTTAGCGGGATAGTATAATTATCCAATACAAGAAGTTGGTTCTGAGAGTATGTATGGATAAAACAAACACTTAGTAATACGAATAACAAAATAACTTTTTTCATAATAAAAATCTCATCTTTTATATTGATTTGTAAAGATACCAATAATCTTTTTTTCGCTGAAAGTTTAAATTGGATATATTGTACAATAAGCCCTCTTTTTGCTTATCACGCCTACAATCTCAAACAGAAGTGCGCTCTACTGAGTTAAAGGATAAGATAGAGATACTAATAATGACATTGAGGACACTATTTTTAAACATTATGACACTTTTAGTTAGTAGCATTTTATTACCTTTGTTTCAAAAATATAATTATCATGAGCACTTATTCTGGTTTTCAAAAGCACCTACAAAACGAATTAGCTGACATTCAGTCAGCAGGATTATATAAGAACGAACGCATAATTGTATCACCTCAGGGTGCTGCAATCAAAGTAAATACCGGACAAGAAGTCCTTAATTTCTGCGCAAATAATTATCTGGGATTATCTAACAATAAGGAACTTATACAAGCAGCCAAAGATGCTATGGACGAACGTGGATTTGGCGTTTCTTCCGTGCGGTTTATTTGCGGAACACAAGACCTGCACAAACAATTGGAAGCAGCTATTACTAAATTCTTCGGCACAGAAGATTCAATTTTATATGCAGCTTGCTTCGATGCCAACGGCGGAGTGTTCGAACCCCTTTTGAACGAACAAGATGCAATTATATCCGATTCTTTAAACCACGCTTCAATAATAGATGGAGTACGTTTATGTAAGGCTGTACGGTATCGTTATGCAAACGCAGATATGGCTGATCTGGAAAAACAATTGCAAGCAGCCCAAGCCCAACGTTTTCGAATAATAGTGACCGATGGAGTTTTCTCAATGGATGGCAATGTGGCTCCGATGGATAAAATATATGAGCTGGCACAAAAGTATGATGCAATGATTATGATCGACGAATCGCACTCTGCCGGAGTGGTGGGCAAAACAGGACGCGGAACAACCGAACTGTTTAATCTTCGTGGGAAAGTAGAAATCATTACAGGCACGCTTGGCAAATCCTTCGGTGGAGCTATTGGCGGTTTTACTACAGGAAAGAAAGAAATCATCGACATGTTGCGCCAACGTTCCCGCCCTTATTTATTTTCAAACTCTATTCCTCCGGCTATAGCTGCAGCAGGTATTAAAATGTTTGAAATGATGGATCGCACAAATGAGTTGCAAGACAAGCTGCATGCCAACACCGACTACTTTGTAGAAAAAATGAAAGCAGCAGGGTTTGACATCAAACCTACTCAGTCTTCTATCTGTGCCGTAATGCTCTATGATGCAAAACTATCGCAGGATATGGCTGCAAAATTATTAGACGAAGGTATTTATGTTACAGGCTTCTACTATCCTGTTGTACCTAAAGATTTAGCTCGTATCCGTGTGCAAATATCAGCAGGACACGAAAAAGAACATCTCGATAAATGTATCGCCGCATTTACGAAGGTAGGAAAAGAACTGGGCGTTATTAAGTAAGTGGAATATTGAAACAAGATACAACTAAACAATCACCCTTTTACAATCAGATTTTTCTTTTATGAAAAACATTCTTATCGTAGGCAGTACGGGCCAGATAGGCTCGGAATTAAGTATTAAATTACGCTCTATTTATGGAGAGAGTAATGTTATCTGCGGATATTACAAACCTCCTTTTCCTGAAAACTTTTTCGAATCGGGCCCTACTGTAGAAATAGATGCTACAGACAAACAGCAAATAGCTGACGCAGTAAAAAAATACAAAATTGATACTATTTACAATCTGGCAGCAATATTATCAGCTACAGCCGAAAAAAATCCTAAGTTAGGGTGGGATGTCGGAGTAAATAGCTTGATGAATTGCCTCGATGTAGCACGCGAGTTTGGTTGTGCCGTTTTTACTCCCAGTTCTATAGGTGCTTTCGGTCCTAACACACCAAAAGACAAGACACCTCAAGACACTATCCAACGTCCGAATACAGTGTATGGAATTACAAAAGTAATGGGTGAACTGCTTAGCGACTATTATTATACCAGATGGGGAGTAGACACTCGCTCGGTACGTTTTCCGGGTATTATATCCAACCTTACTCATCCCGGTGGAGGTACAACCGATTATGCCGTTGAGATATATTACAATGCAGTAAGAGAGGAAAAATTTATATGTCCTCTGAAGCCGGGAACATTTATGGATATGATGTATATGCCCGATGCCCTAAATGCAGCAATAAATATAATGGAAGCCGACCCTGCAAAACTTATCCACCGAAACTCGTTTAATATTGCATCTATGAGCTTCGACCCGGAAATGATCTATACAGCAATAAAAAAACATTATCCTAGCTTCGTAATGGAATACGAAGTAGACCCTCTAAAACAAGCTATAGCAGATTCATGGCCAAACTCACTTGACGACACTTGCGCCCGTCACGAATGGGGATGGCGTCCTGAATATGATCTGGAGAAAATGACTGCTGATATGATAAAAGTTTTGAAGGAAAGAGAAGTGTTTTTAAACGCCTAACATAGAGAACTCGTTTAGAGATAATTAAAACTTACCCCCCTGCTTATACAAGATGCTAAGCAGGGGGGGTTTCATTCTCGGTCTCTATAAAAAATTTCGGTTATTTTGTTGCACAATCAAAATATATCATATTACTTTGTATTTCAAAGTAAATATTATGGATACAAATTTAGATGATATAAAACACATACGTTCCATGATGGAACGTTCGAGCAAATTCTTATCGATCAGCGGTATGTCTGGTGTTATGGCAGGTACATTTGCTATATTGGGTGCTATATCGGCTTATTTTGTATTGATAGGCGAATTTACTTTTACAGGGAATCTTCTATATGATCTTATTTTAATTGCCACGGTTGTACTTATTAGTGCTGTTGCAGTGGGATTATATTTCTCAGCCGGCAAGGCTAAAAAAAGAAATTCAAAACTTTGGATGCCTGTAACATTAGAGATAGCTAAAGATTTTAGCGTGCCATTAGTATCAGGAGGTCTATTATCCATTATCCTTATTTACAAAGATGTTTACTTTATGGTAGCACCGTGCATGCTCATCTTTTACGGACTAGGGCTCATAGCTGCCGGTTCTCGCACATTCCGTGATGTAAAGGTATTAGGAGCATGCGAAATAATATTGGGATTGGCTGCAGCTATAACTGTAGGCTACGATCTTATATTTTGGGGAATAGGTTTTGGTGTTTTACATATTGTATATGGTATACTAATTCATTACAAATATGATGTAAAATCAGAGAAAAACGGTTGATTATGAAAGATATTATATCAGGATTGAATAAAATCTTCGACAGCCGTATCCGCTTAGGTATAATGTCGGTGCTAATGGTAAATGACAGTGTAGACTTCAATACAATGAAAGAGCTGCTTGACGTTACCGACGGAAATCTGGCCAGTCACTTGAAGGCTTTAGAAAAAGAGGAAGTAATTGAAGTAAGAAAACAATTTTTGGGAAGGAAGCCCAATACATCTTACAAGGTGACACCTCTGGGAAAGAAACTCTTTAAAGAACATATAGACGCTCTCGAGCGATTACTTAATCCTCTGTCGTAATTTTTTTTATTTACAAACTTTGAATTTCAAAGAACTTTTAAACATGTTATTAATTTAATTATTTATGAAAACAAAATTCGATATCGGAGTGAACATGATCTTTGTAAAAGTCATTGTTGTTACAGTTTTAATTGCCGTTATGCTATTACCGATCAATCTGATAAGATCACTCGTTGAAGAACGCGAAGGGAATCAGAAAGCAGTTCAAGACGAAATAAGCCAGAAATGGAGTGGGATTCAAACTATATCTGGTCCTGTATTGGTACTCCCTGTACAGAGTGGAACTGATAAAAATCAAAATGTAATTACCAATTATGCTTATTTCCTTCCCGACAGCTTCAATGTTGAAGGAAATATAAAAACAGAAGAACGCTCTCGCACACTCTTCAAGACATTACTATATCAGTCTAATTTGCATGTAAGTGGAACATTCTCTCTACCGGACTATGCTAAGTTAAACATAAAACCCGAGCAAGGAATGTGGGATAAAGCTTTCGTCCTGATTGGTATTACGTATCTGCAAGGGATTAAGAATAAAATTGTATTTAATGTAAATGGAAAGCCACAGATCGTTCAACCGGGCATTAAGATCAATTCTTTTGTAAGTTCGGGAGTGACAGTTGAAACACCTTTAGATCCCGCTATCAACAATTACGATTTCAATTTCGAACTGGCTCTTAATGGAAGCGAAGGATTATACTTCAACCCTGTGGGAAAGGAAAGTACAATACACCTAAAATCACCATGGAATACTGTATCTTTTGATGGCAACTTCTTACCGACAGAACGCACCGTGAATAAAGACGGCTTTGATGCTAAGTGGAATATATTCGATTACAATCGCAATTATGTACAAATGTGGATTGGCGATAATGACGTATTAAAATCATCTGCCTTAGGTTTAGATATGAAATTCCCGGTTGATAAATACCAGATGACAATGCGTTCGGTAAAATATGCAATCATGTTTATAGTATTCACTTTTGTTGTGTTTTTCTTAGTTGAACTTCTTAGCCGAAAAAGGATTCACCCCGTACAATATTTATTGGTAAGCAGTGGGCTCGTTATATTCTATGTACTATTACTTGGGATATCGGAGCACCTCAGTTTTGGCTTATCATATCTGATCTCGAGTTCTGCAACCACTATCCTCATTTCCTTATATTCAATAACAATGTTTCGCAGCACCAAACAGGCAGGTATGATGGGGCTATTCCTTGCGGGACTATATACCTATCTGTATATAGTATTACAGTTAGAAAACCTCTCTTTGCTATTCGGAGCTATTGGGCTGTTTATAGCATTAGCTATCGTAATGTTTGTATTGAGAAGAGTAAATTGGTACAATGATGATAATAAATCAGACCAAATAGCAGACGAGGATTCTAATCATAATTAAAAGATGAAAATAGTAGTATAAATTAAGTTGAAGATAAAACTGGACCTGTCTCCTATTTTCGCTGACATACCCAACTCTTTAACCCGTGTGAGTAAGATATATAGTATCTCACTAACACGGCTTTCTTTATTATTCATATATCATTTTTTCAATAATGAACAAACAAAATAATTAATTAAAGTTAATTATTCAATGACACAAAACACATAAAAAGCTATATATCAACAACATAAACAAAATACACAATTTACCCATAAGTACTATGCATTGCATAGTACTTATATTTATTTATATATTTGCATTACAAACAACATTGTATAGGATAATATTAGGTAATAGAATACAAAAAAAACAAATAGTCTAAAATATGAAAAAGGTTATTGAAGTAAGTATAGGAGGCATCAATTTCACAATGGAAGACGATGCATATTTCAGATTAAAAGATTATCTGAAACGATTCGAAGAAACTATTCCTGACAAACAGGAAGCTCGTGAAGTAATGGAAGATGTTGAAGCTCGTGTAGCTGAGATATTGCAAAAAGAAATAAAATATTCAAATCAAGTTGTAGACATGAAACAAGTACAAACAGTAATAGACCATTTAGGCGAAGTAGACTCTAAATCGTCAGAACAGGAAACTGAATATAAAAATTATAAAAGCTCAGATAAAGAATATACAAGAGGAGATAAACGCATGTATAGAGATATTGACGAAAAAATGGTATCAGGTGTATGTAGTGGTTTAGCGCTATACCTTGGCATCGACGTAACTATCATCAGGGTGATTTTTGCAGCTACTTCTTTCTTGTATGGTACAGCCATCCTTGTATACTGTGTTCTTTGGATTGTAATGCCTAGAGCTATAAGTGTAGCTCAGAAGCTGGAGCTGAGAGGTTATGCTCCGACAGCCGAAAACATTAGAAGATTTACATCACAACACAAATAAATGAATAATATGGAAACTATAAATGTAGACAATATAAAAGCTCAGATGCGTAAGGGCATATTAGAATATTGTATCCTCAGTATTCTATCTAAAGGAGACGCATACGTATCAGATATAATAAATGAACTGAAAGATTCGGAGATGATCGTGGTTGAAGGAACATTATATCCGCTGCTTACTCGACAAAAAAATCAAGGGTTACTCTCTTACAGATGGGAAGAATCGACACAAGGGCCACCCCGCAAATATTATGCAATCACAGAAAAAGGAAATGCCGTATTAGGAGAACTAGATGGCGCTTGGACTGATCTGGTAAGAGTAATAGACAATATTAGAAATAAATAAAATCTGATAACAATGAAACCAACAATTAGAGTTAGCATAGGAGGTTTAGCTTTCAATCTCGAAGAAGATGCATTCCGTGTCCTCGACGATTACCTGAAAGCCTTAAGAAGGCATTTTGAAAAAAATTCAGAATCGGGAGAAATCATATCTGACATCGAACTTCGTTTGAGCGAATTATTACAAATGCGTGTAAGCTCGGCTGATGGGGTCGTATCTATGGCGGATGCGTTGGATATTATAAAAATTATGGGAAGCCCAAAAGATTTTGACGATGCACCGCAAGAAGAATACAGAGAAGAAGATTCTGAAAAGAAATCGTTTGGTAAATCAGACTATGCAACCGACGACACACAAGATTTGTTCAAGAAAAAGCTATACAGAGACACTGACAACAAATTTATTGGTGGAGTGTGTAGCGGATTGGGCCACTATTTCAGAATAGACACAACTATCATGCGCCTTATATTCTCGGGAATATTCCTTTTCTTATTATTCTTCATGCACAAAGGCCCCTCATGTATGGTGATAGTGTTGATATATGGTATCCTATGGGCAGTAATGCCTGCGGCTCACTCTTTCAAACAAAAACTATCAATGACCGGATCGGATCCTTCTATTTCAAATATTGAAGAAGACCGTACTCAATCCCGAAAATATAAAGGTAGCTCCTTGGCTTCGGCAATAGGTATTCTTGTGAATGTGTTTATTGGTATTTTAGCTGTAATCTTGTTTCTCATCATCATTGCGATGATTGGTTCCTTTATTTGGTTGTATTTTGACACAACAATCCTAGGTCTGAATAATTATCTTATACTATTAGGATTAAGTTCTATTAATTTAAAGATTGCATTCTTATTAGCATCTTTAATTCCACTAATGGGGCTGCTATCTCTAATGATTAAAATCTTGAAAAGATCTCCATTTACAACTCAGACATTAATAAGTTTTGTTATAGGATTTGTATTATGGTTAGGGGCTTCTTTCTATTTAGGAAATACCGGATTTAAATTCGGATTAAATCATCGTCACACTGCGGAAGCCGTAGAAAGTGTAGATGCAAATACAACCTCAGATTCCCTATACGTAAAATTGGGTAGCGAATATTTAAGCGCAGAATCACAACCGAACAATCCATTTGTTTTATATACCGGATCTTCGGACAACAAAAAGCTGTGTGTGTTACCTTCGATACAAACCAGTGTAGATACAACATTAACCAATTATGTAATTGAAATACATAAGAAGAATTTCGCAGACAACGAAATGACAGCCAAAAGAAAAGTAGAAGATCTGCACTTAGATTACACCCTGACTGATTCTTTATTAACGATTAATCCTACATGGCATACAAATTCAAATCCATGGAGTTTGGAAACGTTTGAGATTGTGATAAAAACGCCACGTGATAAGAAAGTTATAAAAGAATATCCCTTAAACAGATCTTATAAAGATTTCAATATAAATATAAACAGATATGGTTATAATCGTTGTTTTTACAATTTTACTATTGATTGAAGTCATAATAGAACATCTTATATAAAAGATGTATTACCTACTGAATGATAATAGATAATAAGTTTGGTGTTAAGAAATCGGATAAATCTTTTTGTCCGATTTTTTATCGAAAAAGACGCAACATTTTAGCTATTTTTACGTTTAATATATGTACATTTGTAAATTAATATTAATATTAAAGCTGTGAAAGCGAAATTTTTAACATATATCCAATGCCCTTCTATGGTGCTTGTAGGTGGGTTTTCGTCCCCATCACAAGACAGCATAAAGAGACCTATAGAAAAGGCCATCAGTATATATGTTAAAAATTTCGCTTTCACAGCTTTAATATTAATATTAATTTACAAATGTACAT
>NZ_JAIXHZ010000207.1:0-36493 GCF_043392705.1 Dysgonomonas sp. Shenzhen-Wh21 | reverse complement strand
ATATCAAAATAATCGAATAGCCAATCGGGTAAAAAGGCCCGTAAAACTTCTGTTGAATCCAATCTTTTTTTACAAAGATAGAAATTTTGAGAAGTTATCAACCGACTTTTAGACTTGAGCCGTAAAACCACAAGACAATTTTGTGGAGAGAAAAAGAAATAATTTCTAAACTGTCTCTTTATTAGAATATAGAAATTAAGATTTCAATTTTACAAGCATTTTTGCTTATTTGAATAAGTACAACGACACTTATACTTAATGAATATTTATGATTTTATATTCACCGATTCCACAGGTTGCTTCTTCATGCTATCCAAAGGCATGCTGTGATATTTTACATTTTCAAAATCAATAGTCTTTAGGTTGATGCAACGGATATTACTATTGTACATAGTTCGATAATAGATGATACAATTTTGTGTATCTGTGGCCACTGTAAACTGAGTAGCACTTGGTACATCAGCTGATGCTTTTCCCCATAGTTGTTCTGTACCTGTTGGAATATCGAAATTATTCAAAATATGAAATGCCTGGAAAACACTTTCCTGTGCAGACTGTTGTTGTGGAGCTGTCAATTGGAAAAACGTAGCACGAACAAATCGAGATGGAGGAGTAAAATCTCCCGGAAGTCCTAACAAACCGGTTCCATGCCCGAGCGACTTCGTTTGCAAAGGGCCAAAATTATGTCCTGGAGGTGTGCCGGGTTGTAAATTTATATAATTATTCAAGTTTGTCCAGTGCCATTCTAAGCCGGGTGAATTGGTCAATACTCCCAAAGGGTTATCATAAAAATGCATGATTTCATCTACTATCTCAAGTACGATCTGACGCCCCGATGGTTCAGTGAATCGCCAATGTACAGTGGAAGAACGAGGATCAATATTCGTAACACGTATATTTTTTAGTTTTTCTTTAACTTCATCTACGGTTTCACACTCACCTAGTACATAAGATACTAATTGGAAATCCGCTAAGCTTCTTTCTTTTTGGGATGGATCATAAGAGGGGTATTTTCCATAATTAGGGAAATAAAAGAGTCCGGCAGACAGACCTTTTTCATTGACACCTTCCACCATAAACTCCTTTTGTTCTACCGACAAACCTATAAATCCGTATTTACTAGTAAATTTCATTCCATCGATTCCGGAAGGTGTAAGCGACTGAAGTTCCTGATGACGAGGAACAACCACATACATTGTATTCATAACACTTTCAGCCCATTCAATAGTACGTGCGGCAACGACACTTCCATCGCTACTTTTTAATGTGATACCTGTACAAGCATTTATTGACGCTTGTAATTGTAAAACAAGTATAGCCAGTAAAATTAATGATTGTTTTGAGTTCATAGTTAACAATTTTAGTGTTTCTATAATAAAACAATTAAAAGGCAAAAACTGTTTAATCTAAAAGTTCAATTGCCTTATATTCAGGCTTTATATTATTCAGTTGCCAATTGCTAATGCTGATAGAGAATATATTCTTGTTTTATATATCCAATAGAAATGTTTGTTGTACTTCGTATCAATTACTTTGTTTGCTTTACTATTTGTATTGTCCCATCAGCATTGTAGTAAAGTTTATCTACACATACCGATCGTAGCCAATCATTAAACTCTCCGTTTTTCTCAGATAAGGAACTATCATGGTAAAAAGAATACCATTGACCTTTGTATTCCACTATCGATCCGTGATTGGTATAGCTGTTTGTTGGTTCCATATAAATACCTTGAGACTTCCAAGGTCCTAGTGGGCTATTGCTGGTTGCATAACGCATACGATTATCCCCTTTTACGCCGTCATTCCAATTGTTATCGTGGTTGTCTGAATAAGATAGATAATAAATACCATTACGCTTGTGTACCCATGCCGCTTCGTGGAAATCATAAAGACCTTCCATTTTCTGAAGGCTGCCATCAACTTCCATCATATTATCTTTGAGCTTACCTCCAAGGCAAACGCCACCGCCACCTTGGTATATGTATGCTTGCCCGTCATCATCTATAAACACATTAGGGTCGATGTAAGCCTCCATTCCCTTCACATATCCTTGCACTACAAAATCTTTTGCAGGATACTTACTCGTGGCAACTCCAATTTTCCAACTTTTATTCCAATCTGATTCGCTAGGGTGCGGAAAATAGAAATAATATGTTCCATCTTTATAAACACAATCGGGAGCCCACATAAAACCACCTTCAGGTCTACCCCAGGATACTTGAGTAGAGCGAAGTATTTCGCCATGATCTACCCAGTTTACCATATCATCTGTAGAGAATACATGATATTGATCCATCAGGTCGCACCCTTGAGGCGGGGCCATATCATGCGATGCATATACATACAGACGCCCATCATTCCATACCCGAGCCGAAGGGTCGGCCGCATACATGTGTTTTATAAACGGATTTTTCTGACTATAGCTATTGCAGGATAACAGAGAAAATACAGCGATGTATACGGTGAAGATACCTTTTTTCATTTAGGTTAGTGTTATAAATTATTTACGACTTATTTATTTTCTATTTGCTTTTAGTATGAAGTCAACAATGGGGGCAGGATTAGAAAGACTATGTGGGTGATGTTTGAAGCCATGCTTCATCATCACGGTAATATCTCCACCTTCTTGTTTGATTTTTCTTTCAAATTCGATCGTCTGACTTGGTGGTACGGCTTCATCCTGATCGGCACAAAGTATAAGTATTGGGTATCTTCCATTTACTATTTCCTGTATTTTATCCGTCGGACTTCCTTTAAAGTTGCGGATATCGTTTCTCGTTTTTAGATTATAAGCCTTCATGAAGTTTTCTGTGATTTCACCTAGATTATCTGCTCTATCTGCCAAATAGCGACAATCGAGCAAAGGATTATCTACGTATATGCAACTAACTTTATCCGGATTAGCGGCTACCCAGCAAAAAGAATACATTGCACCACGACTCATACCTTCCATTGTACTTTTTTTTGATAAACCTGCATTGGTTAACAGTTTGTAGAATTCACCCCATATAGAAAGTGTCTCGCTATTTCCCATCAGTTCGGCAACATCACAGTATACTAGATGATAGCCCCTTTCGAGTAGAGCTATATCGGTTTGTGGTTCGTGTGCCCAGAAGCGGGCGCGCCATATCCAAGGTTTTCCCTGAGCTGTGGTTTTAGGTTTAACAATCTTACATTCACGATGCCTCAATTTGAAATCGGCACATGTGTATCCTTTGAAATTGCTTATAGTATAAGCTGTTTTTGTTTTTTTTAGGACATCAAAAGATTTATCTGTTTTCAATGTAATCTGCTCATATAGTCTACTAGCAATAATTCTCGAGCCTTCGTCATTGGGATGTATCTTGTCAGGAAATAAATCAGGTCTGTTTATTAATAACGAATGCATATCCAATACTTCTACTTCTTCATTATATGCCACTTGTTGAATAATTGGAATAATATCGTTCACAATAACGGGATCCCATATCTGATTAGAGTCTGTTTCGAAAGATACAAATGGTAGCATCAGTATAATTCGAGGATTTGATTGCAGACTTTTAAAGGACTTTACCATATCGCTACAATCCTTTACAAATTCATTTATGTAAACCCGATTAATAGCTTTGGCGTCATTTCCTCCTAAGTCTATAAACACGATGTCGGGATTGCTATTTAAAGCTTTCTTATAGGCTTCGGTACTCCAATAGGGATGATCTCCGTTGCGAAGCATAGTGCAACCACTTACTCCACAATTGATCACTTCGTAATTATTACCTAAAAGGTGTGCGAACTGTGCCGGATACGAATCCTTTTTAGGATCTGTAGTCAATGCCCCTTCGGTAATGCTGGCTCCCACGCAGACTACTTTTGTTTGAGCATTAACTATTATCTGAGAGATGAAAAGAAGAAGTATTAATATATATTTCATCCTGTGTATTTATTTCTTGTTATATTGAACATCCTAAAATGAAAATTGACAGTGCAAGTCACACTTTCTTAAATCTTTCTTGATACTAGAGCTTAATGTTCATTTCTTCCCCTTGATACACTATTTGTTTATCGGGTTGCGAAGTAGTATTTATACTTTTTCCTTCTTTTATTACTGTAATATTAAAAGATCTGGATTTCAACATGCCTGGAAATTCACCTCGCCTCTTTCCTATAGTCAATGTTTTACTTTTGTCATTCCATTTCATTGTAATTGTTGAGTAGATACCTTTTTCGTAATTATAGTTGTTGTTCTCATCTTCATACAATACAAATTCAGTATCTTTTCCGGGGTAAATAAACAAGGTAAGGTTGTCCCATTTCTTTTCCTCTGCATATTGTACCTTCGGGCCCCAAGGGAGTATCGTACCAGCTTTTATATATAGTGGAATAATATCTATTGGTACTGCTTTGCTGACTTCCTGTCCTCCGTTAAGCTTTTCTCCTGTCCAGAAATCATACCAGTCGACACCTTCCGGCAAATATACTTTTTGAGATTTTACTGCATTGAAATTTTCTACAACATTGCCATTTATACGATCCACATACATAGAATCTGTTACAGGGGCAACTAGTATTGACTTGCCAAACATAAACTGATTGTCTATATTATGTACTTCTTTGTCCTTCGCAAAATCCATGCTTAAAGCCCTCATCATAGAGCCTGCATTTGCTGTAATGTCATGTCCGATAGAATACATATATGGCAAGAGGCTATATCGAAGATTGATATATTTCTCCTGAGTATCATAAGCCCAATCTCCTTTTTTGCCAAACAAATATATCTCTCGGGGAGTATTTGTTCCATGCGAACGCATCATCGGCGTAAATGTAGCAAACTGCATCCAACGCACATATAATTCATGGAATGCTCTATCTTCAACCCCTTTAGGATAGACACGCCCTGCCCAGAAACCTCCTATGTCTGTGTTCCAGAAAGGAATTCCGCAAAGAGAGAAATTTAGGCCTGCCGAAATTTGATTGCGAAGCACATGCCAACGTGAATCGATATCTCCCGACCAAGAGTTGGCTCCATAGCGTTGCTGTCCTGCAAAGGCTGACCGGGTAAGTATATATACGCGCTTTTCAGACGTCGTCTTGCGTTGGTTGTCGTACACACCACCAACAGATGCCAGTGGATAAGCATTTGCTACGTCTCTGTATGGCCCAAGATGTGTAGTCTCATTAAAAGATTTTTCACTCACATTGTATTCTGGCTCTGTGGCATCCAGCCACCAACCGTCCATGCCGATAGAGAATATATTTTTATTCATGAAATCCCAATACACTCGGCGACCTTCGGGATTAAAAGCGTCATATACCTTTACTCCATTGTCTTGAGGAAATGTATCGAAATTAAATAAGAGTTTCTTGCTTTTCAGTTCTTTATGGATATTTGTATTCGGACCAAACGATGGCCAAACAGAGATGGCTATATGTGCATTCATTTTGTGCACATCGTCTATCATTTTCTGAGGATTAGGGAAAGTCGGATTTCCAAATTCTACAGCGTTCCACTGCTTGTTGTCAGTGCTCCAGTATTGCCAGTCTTGCACAATACCGTCAAGAGGTATGTTTAGACTGCGGTATTTCTTTACTACATCCAATAATTCATCTTGCGATGTATATCGTTCACGACTTTGCCAAAATCCGTATGTCCATAACGGAAACATTGGGGCTTGTCCTGTCAGTTCTCGTATCTGTGCGATTACACCGTCAGCATTTTCTCCGTACATAAAATAGTAATCTATACATTTGCCTGATGTTGAAGTGAAAGACAATCCCTCATCCGAATCTTTATACATTGTAGGGGAGTAATTATCCCAGAAAATGGCATATCCTTTTACCGAATGAATAATCGGTATTGCTATTTCCGTATTTCTTTGGCGAAGTTCTACTTCTTGTCCACGTTGGTTTATGTGTCCTTGCTGA
Organism: Dysgonomonas sp. Shenzhen-Wh21; assembly: GCF_043392705.1. NCBI lineage: Bacteria > Pseudomonadati > Bacteroidota > Bacteroidia > Bacteroidales > Dysgonomonadaceae > Dysgonomonas > Dysgonomonas sp. Shenzhen-Wh21. Next base: position 30,592 of record NZ_JAIXHZ010000207.1, on the reverse strand, counting down.
TGCTGTCCTAACCCGTAGATGGCCTCTTGTTTATCCAATAGAAATGTCTGCTGTACTTCGTACGATTTACCACTCTCGTAGTTCTTAGGTGTGAATACCGAGGAACTATTCTTCTCAGCAATAAAAGGTCTCGTGTCAGTACCATTAAATAATACATCTCCGGTCTTGAGATTAAGTGTAACAATAATATCTGATGAAATTAATGTTATCACATTGTTATATTCTTGTATTTGAAAATTTGTGTTTTCAGGTTCTTTAATCACTGAGAGGCTTTTTTTTTCTGGCACTTCTCCTTGTGGATATTTTAAAATCCTTATAATTTTAGAATTAAAAAATTGAATTTCAATGCTTGTTGAATTTATATTAGCCTTGATGCCATGAGATGTACGCTGATAATTTTGTGCTGCAAGTTGACTGCAGATAAAAAGGATAAAAAGTGAAATGAATGTTTTTTTCATAATTATATAGATTTTATCTTCTCTTTGTTATGCGAAACAATGTAAAGCATAACAAAGAGAAGACTCTTTTATTTTTATAGCTTTTCTGCTGAAGGAGGTACATCGTTTGCTCCCCATGCTTTATTTGCTTTATTTCCCATTATTAATACAAGCTTGCCGCCATTTTCTATATCCGAGTGATTGAACCAAGGTTTGTTCCATTCTTTTCCGTTCAATGTGGCTGACTGGATATACTTGTTGTCATCAGAATAGTTTTGAGCTACTATTTCAAATACTTTTCCATTACTCAATGTTATACTCGCTTGAGAAAACATAGGACTTCCAATATTGTATACAGGCATACCCGGAGTAACTGGATAGAATCCCAACATAGAGAATACTACAAAGGAAGATGTTCCTCCTCCGTCTTCATCGCCGGGAACGCCCATCAGGTCGTTTCTAAACCACTGCTTCAATAAAGTATGAATACGTTTCTGCGTTTTCCACGGCTGTCCGGCATAATTGTACAGATAAGGAATATGAAGGCTTGGTTCGTTGGCCATAGAGAATTGTCCTACATTGCCTGTATGATCGGGCAATTGTGCATAAAATTCGTATTTGCCACGTCCAAGAGGTTCGTTAAAAGTTTGATCCAGATTTTTTATGAATTGTTCATTTCCTCCCATCAGACTTACAAGGTCATTCACATTATGAGGTACATCCCAACGATAAATCCAGCCGTTATTTTCTCCGTAATAGTCCCGTGCACCCATGCCTCCCGAGAAGCGGTAGTCGAACGGTTCTATAAATTTCCCTTCTTTATCTTTCGGGTGGAAAAAGCCTGTTTCTGCATTATAGACATTTCTATAGTTGTAAGAACTCTTCAGATAATACTTTGCTTCATCTTCTTTTCCCAAGGCTTTGGCTATTTGCGACAAGCACCATTGATCGTATGCAGTGCCAAGCGTTACGGCTATTGGTTGTCTTTTTTCGAAGGGACTAACATTCGCTACTGTTTCTTTTTCGCCCGGATATAACGCCGGAATATATCCTTTTTCTTTATAAAACTCGTCTAACCATCCGGCAGGAGCTCCCGACCATGGAATAAGTGTTTTTTCTTCTATTCCTTTTTTACATGCGATATATGCCTTTTCCAAATCAAAACCTTTTAGTCCTTTTGCATAGCCGTCGATAACTGTTGCTACGGCATGATTGGAGTTCATCCGGCGAGAATCACCTGTAATCTCAGGGAAGGTAGGCATCCAGTTGTTGCCCATTTGTTCGGCCATCAACAAGTATGAATTAATGATATTCACTTCTTCCTCAGCATCGATCATTACACGCAAAGGATGAGTCGCACGATATGTATCCCAGATCCAGTCGTCAGTAAAGAACGGTTTACCCGCGTCTTCATGTACTTTCCCGTCGAAAGCGCTGAAGTAGCGACCGCCTTCGCTGATGCATACCGGACGTTCATAACAACGGTAGAGAGAAGTATAGAATACCGTTTTGTCAGTATCATTGTCTCCATTAACCTTGATTTTGCCTAAAGCGTCATTCCATATTTTGCGGCCTTTATCAGCCAATTGTTTCACTTCATAGTCTTTTTGTTCTTTGCGTAGGTTCTCTTTTGCCTGTTCTTCGCTGATGAAAGATACCCCGTAGCGTAAGCGCAAAGTTTGTGCATTATCTCCATAATATAATACGACACAGGCATTGTTGCCTTCTGCTCTTTTTTCTTTGTCGTTTATTGTATTGTCTTTCAATACTCCTGTAAGTACAGGGCTTTGTTCTGTTTCCAGATATATATATACATTCGTATTATTCGCCAGTTTTTGGTATCCGCTTACTATATTTCCGTCTGTCCTTATCGCTCCGTTACGCGAATTGAGTATCAGGTAAGCAGGAGTGTTGGGTAAAGTATAGTCTATCTGATAAATAGCGGATTGGTGAGAAAGTGCATATTGGATATGCGTTTGTTGATCGTCCAAGTCAACCTCATAGCTGTACGGCGTGATCTTTTCACGATCGTAGCTGTAGGATATAACAGGTTTTATTTTGGCTTTATCTCCCTGATAAGGACTCAGGTTGAAGGCCGAACTACCTCTGTGACTAGTAATAATCAGAGGCAAGCCTTTAATCATATCGCTTGTAAAATCGGCACGTTCGGGGTAAACCCGAAGCATACTGTTGGGCAGATGAATGGTAGGATAGGTGGGTACCAGTAGGTGACTGATGTTTCCCATATAAGGGTTTACATAATCTACCGGCTGCTTGTTGACACCGCTGTTGTTACTAGCTGTGCAAGCTGATAAAATAGAAATAAAAACAATGGTGAATGCATTTCTAAGCTTCATGATAAGTTTTAATTTAAGTTGGCATTTATTTAATTTCGATTACAAAGTAAACATATACCATTCGTATAAAGAATTAAGATTTGTATTTTCTATTCAAAGAATGTTTATTAACATATATGTCGAAATAATTTTATTTCCGGATTTTATGATATTCTTCATTGGTATTAATGATTATGATATTTTTATATCGCAAAGTAATGTGAGGGCAATTAAAAAAACACGTCGCTAGGTGTTAATAGGAGTATTAAAATGTAATTAAAATGCGATATTAACCGATGATTACATTAAAATTGAGTCTTTTTTGATGCAAAAACAGTAAAATTTGAGTAATCTCCTTTTTTTAATAAGATATTAAGTATGGATTAATTTGATTTTTAATATATAAGCTTTTTCTTTGTTATCGAATGAATACTTGTAAATATCATGAAGAAATACCTTTTGTTTTTATCAATTTTTACTTTAAGTACTATTTTTTGTAAAGCTGAAGACACTAAGCTTTGGTATAAACGTCCGGCCAAGGAGTGGGTAGAAGCATTGCCTTTGGGAAATTCTCGGTTGGGTGCAATGGTTTTTGGAAATACTGCAAGAGAACAGCTCCAGCTCAATGAGGAAACGATGTGGGGAGGAGGGCCTCACAGAAATGATAGCCCTAATATGTTAAAAGTGTTGGATGAGGTGCGCTCTCTTATCTTTGCCGGAAAAGAAAAAGAAGCAGAGGCTTTGTTGGAAAAAAATATGAGAACTTCGCATAATGGTATGCCCTATCAAACAATAGGGAGCTTATATTTAGATTTTACAGGACATAATAAATATTCCAATTATTCAAGACAACTTGACTTGGCTACAGCAGTAGCTACAACAAAATATACGGTAGATGGCATTAATTATACCCGTGAGGTGTTTTCTTCTTTTACAGATAATGTCATTATTATGAGAATTACGGCTGATAAGCCGAATAGTATTAGCTTCACAGCAGGATATGACTCTCCTGTAAAAGATTATAAAGTTCAAGCTAAGGGCGATAAGCTTATTCTCAAAGGTATGGGGGCAGAACACGAAGGTATAAAAGGCGTGATTCGGTTCGAAAACCAAACTCAAATAAAAGCTGAAGGAGGAAGAGTAAGAGTTGACGATAACAAACTCTCTGTAAAAGCAGCTAACTCGGTTATTGTTTATATTTCTATAGCGACTAATTTCGTTAACTATAAAGATGTGAGTGCCAATGAATCGGCTAAGGCTACTGGTTTTTTGAAAGACGCACTATCGAAGCCCTATGACAAAGCGTTAGCAGATCATATAAAATACTATAAAAAGCAATTCGATCGCGTATCCTTAGATTTGGGAAAATCGGACAATGTCCTAGAAGAAACAGATGTAAGAGTTAGAAACTTCAAAGAAGGAAAAGATCAAAGTCTCGTTACCCTACTTTTTCAGTTTGGGCGTTATCTACTTATTAGTTCATCCCAACCGGGAGGGCAGCCTGCTAATTTGCAAGGAATATGGAACGACCAATTAGTGCCGCCTTGGGATAGCAAATACACTATTAACATCAATACGGAGATGAACTATTGGCCTGCAGAGGTTACCAATCTAAGTGAAACACATCAACCTCTTTTCCAGATGTTAAAAGAGTTGGCGGTGACAGGGCAAGAGACTGCAAAGGTAATGTACAATGCGAATGGCTGGGTTGCACATCATAATACGGACCTTTGGCGTACTACAGGTCCTGTAGACGGAGCATTTCATGGTATGTGGCCTAATGGAGGGGCATGGCTGAGTCAGCACATGTGGCAACATTACTTATATACAGGAGACAAGAACTTCTTAAAAGAAGCATACCCTGTGCTGAAAGGTGCAGCAGATTTCTTTCTCGATTTTTTGGTGGAACATCCTACATATAAATGGATGGTAACATCACCGTCTACCTCTCCCGAACAAGGCCCTCCTGGAAAAAATACGAGTATAACCGCAGGATCTACAATGGATAATCAAATTGTATTTGATGTGCTTAACAATGCTCTGGAGGCATCTAAAACCTTAGGCGTAGGTGATGAAGCATATAATCAAAAACTCGAGGATATGATTTCTCGCCTTGCACCTATGCAGATAGGAAAGTACAATCAATTGCAGGAATGGTTGGGAGATTGGGACGATCCGAAGAATGATCATCGTCATGTCTCTCACTTGTATGGGTTGTACCCAAGCAATCAGATTTCGCCATATTCACATCCAACGCTTTTTCAGGCGGCAAAAAACTCACTTCTCTATCGTGGAGATATGGCTACAGGCTGGTCGATAGGTTGGAAAATTAATTTTTGGGCACGTCTGCTCGATGGTAATCATGCCTATAAAATTATTTCGAATATGCTATCTTTGGTAGAGCCGGGTAATAACGATGGACGTACTTATCCGAACCTATTTGATGCACATCCGCCATTTCAGATAGATGGAAATTTTGGATTCACTGCGGGGGTAGCAGAGATGCTTCTGCAAAGTCATGATGGAGCAATACATTTACTACCGGCTTTGCCTGATAAGTGGAAGAACGGAAGTGTTAAAGGGTTGATGGCTCGTGGCGGTTTCGAAATTTCATCGATGGATTGGAGTGATGGTGAGATATCTTCTGTAACAATTACATCTAAACTAGGCGGAAATATGCGTCTTCGCTCTTATGTGCCATTAAGAGGTGATGGATTGCAGGAGGCAAGGGGCGTGAATACTAATCCGCTATATAAAACAGCAGATATAAAAGAGCCGTTGGTATCGAAAGAAATAAATCCTCAATATCCTCTATTGTATAAAGTTTACGAATATGATATAATAACTCAACAAGGTCATTCATATACCTTTAAGAGAGGAAAGTAAGTTTGCCTGTAGTAGATTAAAAGTGTTTTTCGTTATTTCCTTGTCAGTTTTAGAATGACAAAGAGAATAATTGATAACGAAAAACACTTTTAATCGCTTACTTACTATATTATAATTTACTGTGTTTCTTTATCCAGTCCAGCATCAAATAACATCCCGGAGCATATACGTTGCCATGATCGAATCCTTGTAGCTCATATAATACAACATCTTTGTTATTCAGCGATTTTAGAATAGCTTCTAAATGCGCGTTTTCTTCGTATCTGGCTGTTAACTCGAGTTTACGATCACCTGTAATTAGTAAAGTGGGAGGGATACCGGTTCTTGCCTTATTTAGAGGAGCGTATTCGTCAATAATTGGGATATTATATGGTATGCCTCTTTCCTTTCGGATGGTGAAATGTGTATTTGTTTGTCCGCTGATAGGTATAAGTCCTTTAATCTTATCGGCATCTACTCCATATTTTTCAAGGTAACTTTTATCTAAACCGACCATCAGGGTCAGATATCCTCCTGCCGAATGTCCCGATACATAAATATCTTTGGTGCTGCCTCCGTAAGATGCTATATTATTGAATACCCAGGCAATGGATGCCGCAGCATCTTCGATATAAGCCGGATTTGTTGCTTTCGGGCTCAGACGGTAGTTAACAGCTACTACAGCAATACCTTTATTCTTTAGTTCGTTAGGTATTCCTTTTTCTCCACCTTCGAGTCCTCCGCCGTGAAACCATACAACAACAGGGAAATCTTTCTTATTTACGGGATAATATACGTCAAGCTTACAACGCTCCTTTCGATAATTATCTTTTTCGTTCGGACTGATATAGGATATATCTTTATCCGTTTTATACTCGTTACTAACAGAATTTTGTGCAAAGGTTGATATTGCACATAACCAAAAGATCAAAAGAATACCTTTTTTCATGACATGAATTATATTAAGTAGAAGAATTTGTGATAAAGGTATAGATTTTTAGTTTTTTGATAAAATAAATGGGGATAAACACAGAGTTAATAAGAGTATAAAAAATAAAAGCGGGCATCCCTGACCACTTTTATCTTTAGATTGATTCCTCAATCTTACTGAACTTAACTTATTAACTTATTCCTATCTTTTGTTAGTATTATTCTTATTTTCAGGTTTTCTGACTTTTATATATAGAGATTCTTTTGATTTATCTTTCGAAACAAAATTATATACAAATTATATAGCGGAAAATAATAATCGATAGAAAGGGCCGAACTCTCGACAAAAGGATGAGATATTTCTTGTGAAAGCTGATAGTAAGTAGTATGTATATTCTAAAAAGATTCTTGGTATCTATGGGCTTTGGATGGAGAGCTATCTATTCTAGTTTCTGCGTAAAACATTTATGTCTCCACCCATACTTTTGCGTCTTCCTTTCGAGTTGGTATACTCTATCACGTAATAGTAAACACCGGTGGATACATACTTTCCGTTGTGTCTTCCATCCCAACCTTTCGATGGGTCGTTCCATTGATATATTTTTACTCCCCAACGGTTGAAAATGGTACACTTAAACTTCACGATGGATTTGTAGTAAACCTTAAATTCGGCATTTGTAGTCCCTCCCGGAGAAAAAAAGTTAGGGGCTTGAATGTCAGATTCTTCTATGTTAAGTTCTAAAGTGCTTATATTAGCACAAGTTGCGGACTGATCGGCATTATTAGCCACTTCGAGTTTTATGATATAATTACCATCTTTTTCGAAGGTGTACTTTTTTACATCACTACCTGTATAGCGTACAATATAGTTTGCGGTATCTTCCTTGTTATATATACTCCATGTATAGAAATAAGCTGCATCACTTCCCCGTCCATATAAGTTGACTGTGACAGGTGCGGAACTTCCTATTTCCCCATTATTTTTTCCTTCTTGCTCTGCTACAATATGTCCTTCTACAGCAATAGCATTGTATTCTTGCGAACTCTTCTCATGTGGCATCTTGAAGTAGTCTGCAAATTGATCCCCTTTGAGGTTGAAGATGGTGTTCATTAAAGGAGCATCTATCGTTTCTTCAGTATCTATATTTAAGGTTCTTATGTTTTTTACAAAAGCCTTGTTGTTTTCGTCCCATTCTTGAATGTCGTAGCTGACAGTATATCTTCGGGGGATTTCTCTTCTGCTTCCATTTGTTGTATAGAAGAATAGTTTATCTTCTGTTTTTCCAATTAGTAATTTAAGAAATTGACATTTATCATCATTTTCTCTGGCTTCGATGGAGCTTAGTATTGATTTATGTTGGTTATAATCAATAATCCAAACAGTGCTTTTGGCAATATTATTGTCTTCTGCAAAATAGCCGTATCCATCTTCCAGATTTGATACAGTATATGTAGAATTTCCGTTGATCGATGTTGTTGAGATATCGGAGTCCGGAATTTGTGTTTTATCTCCAAAAGATTGTTTGTATTTGTAAAATCTGACCGAAATAGACGATGAACTATACTTTATTGTAGCGCCTGCAAAAGTGTTGAATAGATACACTTCTTCTATTCCTGTGCCGGTAAGGCTTTGACCTGATTCTTTTTTATAAGCGTAAGGTGTTCCCAACCCTCCCGAAACTGTATAGGTTTGTGCAAATATTGAGGCCGTAAAAACCAATAAGGTTATTAAAAAGATAGACTTTCTCATAAGTATATTCGAAGAAAGGAAAAACCCTCTATCTTTTAACGGACAGAGGGTTTTCTTATTTTATATTTGAAGTATATTCTTTTGCTCTACCCTTTTTTAGGCTTTTGCATGTAATAATACTCCCATTTTTTTGAATATTGATTCTATTTTCTCAAAAGCAATGTCTACCTGTTCTTTTGTGTGTGTAGCCATAAGAGAGAAACGAATCAAAGTATCGCTTGGCGCAACAGCCGGAGATACTACAGGATTTACAAATATGCCTTCTTCGAAAAGAAGTTTTGTAATCAGGAATGTTTTCTCATTATCTCTGATAAATAGAGGAATAATAGGTGTAGATGTGTGCCCTATTTCAAATCCGCGCTCACGGAAGCCATCTAATGCATAATGCGTAATATCCCACAATGCTTTTATTCTTTCCGGTTCAGATATTATGATATCCAATGCTGCGCTGGCTGCAGCTGTTGCAGCAGGAGTAGCACTCGCGGTAAAGATGTATGGACGGGAATTGTGACGTAGATAATCAAGTATTATTTCGTTACCTGCAATGAAGCCGCCAATCGAAGCTAGCGATTTACTGAAAGTTCCCATAATGAGTTCGACATCATCGACAAGTCCACATTGATCGACAAGCCCTTTTCCACTATAATTGCTTCCTAACACACCTAGACTGTGAGCTTCGTCAACCATTACACTTGCATTGTATTTTTTTGCTAATTCAATTATTTCAGGAAGATGTGCCACATCCCCTTCCATACTGAACACACCATCAATAACGATTAGTTTAACCTTATCCGGTTCACATCTTTGAAGTTGCTTTTCCAAAGAATCCATATCGTTGTGACGGAACTTAAGTTTGGTAGAATAAGATACTCGTGCACCTTCTATGATAGAAGCGTGATCCAATTCATCCCATAAGATATAATCTTCACGTCCGGTGATACATGAAATAACACCTTGGTTTACGTTAAATCCTGTGGAGTAAACGATAGCATCTTCTTTTCCAACAAATTTAGCCAGCTTTTTTTCTAGTTCTACGTGGATATCTAATGTCCCATTCAAAAAACGGGAACCGGCCATGCCCGTTCCGTATTTTTTAGTAGCATTGATTGCTGCTTCTTTTACTTTTGGATGATTAGTAAGCCCCAGATAGGCATTTGACCCGAACATCAATACTTTTTTTCCGTTGATAACAACTTCTGTATCCTGGTCGCTTTGGATTTCTCTAAAATAAGGGTAAATACCTGCAGCTCGTGTATTTCGTGCTGCGTCATACCGATACAACTTATCAGTTAATAGACTCATATTAAACTTATAACAAATGTAATTATTATAGCTGCATGTAATAAAATCACGTTATTTCACTAAAATGCAGGCTGCAAAAATAGCTAAAAAAAATAAGATTGTAATCATTTTGAATTAAATATTTAAAAAAAGGACTATTTGACCTAATCTTGTGTGGCTTCAGGTAAAGGTATATCGCTTTTTTTCTTAAATTTGTAGCTTGGTCTATAGTGTGTCTTGTGTACAAAGTGTATAGGCGCACCATCAGTAGTAGCGTGATCAAAAAAATGAATGGTTAAGAAGAAAAAGAACAAACATGATATATGGAAGCGGTTACATTTCAAGTACCGTCTTTCTGTAATGAACGAAAATACACTTGAGGAAGTATGGAGCATAAAGGCATCCATGTTTTCAGGAGGTGTGTTGTTTTTGTTATTTGCAATATCTCTGGTTACTATTACCTCGTTCCTTATTATCGCTACACCTATACGATATTATCTGCCCGGATATCTCGATGCTGAAGTCAGAGAAAAGGCTTTGAGAGCTGCTATCAGGGTTGATTCGCTCCAGCAACAACTCAACTATCAGGAGGCATATATCAATAACCTGAAGAATGTTTTTACCGGCGTTCTGGATGTTGATTCTGTGAAAATAACCGATACGATATCCGTTTCGGAAAATGATCCTTTGTTGAAAAGGACAGAGAAAGAGAAAGTTTTTGTAGATCGCTATGAAGATAAAGAGCGGTATAATTTATCCGTTATCTCTCCTACTGCTTCGGGGCCGATGGAAGGTGTCGTTTTCTTTAAGCCATTGAAAGGATTGGTAATTAGTAAATTCAATCCGTCAAACGACCGATATGGTATTAATCTGAAAGTAGCATCTCAGGAAACTGTTTTGGCAGTACTTGAAGGTACAGTTGTTTTCTCAGGTTATGATTTTACAACAGGATATACTATGCAAATTCAACATAAAAATGGGTTCGTCTCAATTTATAAGAACAATACGTTACTTCTAAAAAAAGTAGGGGATAAAGTTCGTACCGGAGAAGCGATTGCCGTTATCGGTGATGGCAAGGCTAAAGACAATGCTGATTTAGTTCTCGGTTTTGAGCTTTGGTATAAAGGAAACCCTGTAAACCCTGAAGATTATATAGCTTTTTAATAAAAGCCCAGAAAGAAATAGAATATACATGAAACGAAATATTGCAATACTTGGCTCTACCGGCTCTATAGGAACACAGGCTCTTGATGTGATCAGGGAACACAAAGACGAGTTTGAGATATATGCACTTACAGCCAATAATAATGCAGATTTACTAATCACGCAGGCTCGCGAGTTTATGCCCGAGGTAGTAGTGATTGCCAACGAGGAAAAATATGCGTACGTAAAAGATGCTTTATCTGATCTTCCTCTAAAGGTTTGGTGTGGATGTGATGCTATCGCACAAGTGGTGGAGAGCGAACCTATCAATATGGTTTTGACGGCTATGGTAGGCTATTCGGGCTTGAAACCTACGATAAATGCAATCAAAGCAAAAAAGGCGATTGCGCTTGCCAACAAAGAGACTCTCGTTGTTGCAGGAGAGCTAATTACAAACTTAGCTATAGAAAATAAAGTACCTATTCTCCCTGTCGATTCGGAGCATTCTGCGATATTTCAGTGCCTGAATGGGGAGAATTCTCAAATAGAAAAAATATTATTAACTGCTTCGGGTGGGCCATTTCGTAAACATTCGAAAGAGCAGCTGCAAAGCGTTACTAAAAAAGAAGCCCTAAAGCATCCCAACTGGGATATGGGTGCAAAGGTAACTATCGATTCAGCCTCATTGATGAACAAAGGCTTGGAGATGATAGAAGCCAAATGGCTATTCGGTGTCGAACCCGACCAGATTGAAGTGGTGGTACATCCCCAATCAATCATCCATTCTATGGTGCAGTTCGAAGATGCGTCTATTATCGCTCAGCTGGGCTTGCCGGATATGCATCTGCCGATACAATATGCACTTGCTTATCCCAAACGGTTAAAGTCGAATTTTGAAAGGCTTGATTTCTTTAAGCTGCAAACAATGACTTTCGAAAAACCCGACACAGACAGATTCCGTAATCTGGCTTTTGCTTTTGAGGCGGCAAGGCTCAAAGGAAATATGGCATGTATAATGAATGCTGCGAATGAGATTGCTGTTGAGGCATTTTTACACGACAAAGTCGGCTTTTTGGAAATGAGTGACGTGATAGAAAAAACAATGCAGAAGGTATCTTTTGTACATACACCAACCTATGACGACTATGTGCAGACAGACACAGAGGCTCGCTATATAGCAAAAGAGTTTATCAAATAACACTATAATAATTTTTAATGGAAACTATTTTAATTAAGGCGTTACAACTAATATTAAGTTTATCTATACTTGTTGTTATACACGAGTTCGGGCACTTTCTTTTTGCCCGCCTTTTCAAAATAAGAGTCGAAAAGTTCTATCTTTTCTTCAATCCATGGTTCTCGCTGTTTAAATTTAAACCCAAAAACAGCGATACAGAGTATGGTATCGGTTGGTTGCCACTAGGTGGCTATGTGAAGATATCGGGAATGATAGATGAGTCTATGGACAAGGAACAGATGGCGCAACCTGCACAGCCTTGGGAATTTCGTTCCAAACCGGCATGGCAGAGACTATTGGTGATGGTTGGCGGAGTGCTGTTTAACTTTATATTAGCAATAATCATATATGGAATAATCCTATTTTCGTGGGGAGACTCTTACATCCCTGTAAAGTCGGTGAAAAATGGTATGACATTTTCTCAGACGGCAAAAGAATTGGGCGGATACCAAGAACGTGATATCATTCTTAGCATAGATGGCAAGGATATGAACAACCGCAGTGGCGTGTTGAACATGAATACCTTTATGCAGTTCCTTGATGCGAAACAGGTTGTTGTAGAACGCGAAGGCAAACAGGTGACTTTGACTATGCCCGAAAAATTTGCGGAAAATGTTATTGGTGCTGAAGACCTGCAACCGCCATATTACTATTGGACATCAACACGTCTGGATACAGTATCCGATGCTGCTAAAGCGGCCGGTTTACAAAAAGGAGATAGTATTCTTTCTGTAAACGGAAATAATGTGACATCTTGGATGCAGCTTTCGGGAGAAATCTCTAAAAAAGAAAATAAAGGAAAACATATAGCAATCACTTATATGCGAGACTCACTAACCGCAACAGTGAAAGTCTTAGTAAACGATGAAAATAAAATAGGGATAGGTGGTGTAAGTCCTATATACGAAGTTAAGACAGATAAGTTTAGTTTCTTGAAAGCGATACCATCAGGTGCGGTTCTTGGTGTGGAAACGCTGAAAGGCTACGTTGCTCAGATGCGTTTTGTGTTTTCTTCTAAAGGGGTACAAAATCTGAGTGGCTTTGCCGGAATTGGTAACCTTTTCCCACCTGCTTGGGACTGGCATGCTTTCTGGTCGATGACTGCGTTTCTATCTATCGTTCTTGCATTTATGAATATATTGCCTATTCCCGCTCTGGATGGCGGCCATATCATGTTCTTGTTGTATGAGGTCATTACAAGACGACAACCGAACGAGAAATTTATGGAAAGAGCTCAGATGGCAGGTATGATTTTCTTATTGCTCTTGCTCGTGGTGGCAAATGGGAATGATATAATCAGAATCTTTTTCAAGTAAAAAATATGACTATTACAGAATTAATCAATAAAAGTGATAAAACGGCTTTCTCTTTCGAAATTCTTCCTCCGTTGAAGGGGAACAATGTAGAGAAAGTATATAATATAATAGATAAGCTAATTGAGTTTGATCCTCAGTATATAAATATAACAACTCACCATAGCGAGTACCTCGATCAGCAAATGCCCGATGGTACAGTAAAAAGGGTGAATATACGCAAGCGTCCCGGTTCTGTGGCTATTGCGGCTTCTATTCAGCACAAATACAATGTGACAGCTGTTCCGCACATGATATGCAAAGGGTTCTCTCAGGAGGAAACTGAATATGCGCTTATCGATCTCAACTTCTTGCATGTGCAAAACCTTCTACTGCTTAGAGGCGATACAAAACGACTTGCACCTGAACAGATATATCCTAACCGGAACGAATATGCTACAGATCTTCAACTACAGGTGAATAACTTCAATGAAGGTATTGCAGCAGATGGAAGTTTATTCGAAAAAAATGCAACTCCTTTTTCTTACGGGATGGCATGTTATCCTGAGGTTCATGAAGATGCGGTCAGCGCAGAATCCGATATTTTCTATATGAAGCAAAAAGCAGACAATGGTGCAGAATATTTTGTCACTCAAATGTTTTTTGATAATCAGAAATATTTCTCATTTGTAGAAAAGTGTAGAGAAGCAGGAATTACGCAGCCTATCATACCGGGTGTGAAGCCTATTGTTTTGATGAGCCAGCTGGAAGTATTGCCAAGAATATTCCGTTCGAGCATACCCGAGGAGTTAGCCGTTGAACTAAGAAAATGTAAGACCGATGACGACGCAAAAGAAGTTGGAATAGAGTGGGGTATTAAGCAGTCTAAGGAGCTTATTGAATATGGAGTTCCTAGTATACACTTTTATTCTTTGCTTGCAACGGAGAGTGTAAGACGTATTGCTAAAGAGATTTATTAGAATTTATCTTTATATAAGAGAGTTCTTATAAAAAAGGTAACAATAAAGTAACAACAAAATAGACGTTTATTCTGTCACTTTTGTCACCTTTTGAAAATAAATATTTGAATATTAATTTTTTATGTTTCTAAAGGTTTGTTACTTTTGATGTGTGACAGATAACTGAAAAAGAATGTTTTTTAAAGATATTGTAGGGCAGAGTGAAGTAAAAGAGAGGCTTGTCACATCGGCAAGGAAGGGGTTTATTCCCCATGCTCAGCTTTTTTGCGGACCTGAGGGAGTCGGTAAATTCCCTTTAGCGTTGGCTTACGCCCAATATCTGAACTGTGAAAATCCGACGAATAACGATTCGTGCGGAAAATGTGCATCTTGTGTTAAATATGCTCATTTGACTCATCCCGATCTTCACTTTGTTTTCCCTATCGTAAAGAAAGCAGCGAAGAAAAAAGAGGTTTGTGATGATTATATAGCCGATTGGAGAGAATTTGTAAAGCAACACAACTATTATTTTAACCTTACCCAGTGGTTAGATCATATAGATGCTGAGAATTCTCAAGGGCTTATTTATGCGAAGGAAAGCGAGGAGATCCTGCGTAAGTTGAGCCTTCGTATATATGAGGCTAAATATAAAATAATGATTATCTGGCTTCCCGAAAAGATGCATGAGTCTTGTGCAAACAAGTTGCTGAAGATAATAGAAGAACCGACAGATAATACTATATTTCTGCTTGTGTCCGATACACCGGATAATATTATAACAACTATTCAGTCTCGTTGCCAGCGTATTAATGTTCATGGTGTAGCCGAATGTGATATTGTGCAGGCTCTCGAATCTGAATATAATATCTTGTCTGATGATGCAACTACTGTTGCACATTTATCGAAAGGTAGTTACCTGAAGGCTGTGGAAACGATCAGCCTGAACGAAGAACATAAGTTTTTTTTCAATCTGTTTGTGCAGATGATGAGAGCTTCTTATGCTCGTAACATAAAGGAAATAAAGACTATCGGTAATGAATTGGCAGCAATAGGACGGGAGAATCAAAAAAGCTTCCTGATATATAGTCAGCGCATGGTTCGCGAATATTTTGTAAGTAACTTGCATCAGCCCGAAATTACCTATTTGGCTCAAGATGAGGCTAATTTTGGAATACGCTTTGCGCCGTTTATCAATGAACGTAATATTGTAGGTTTTATGGATGAACTGGCTCTGGCAGAAAGACATATAGAACAAAATGTAAACGCTAAGATGGTGTTTTTCGATCTTTGTCTGAAAATAACAATGCTGATTAAACAATAAATATAAACCCACAAAGCTAGAAAAGGGGCTTTGTCTTAATTAATTAAAATGAATAACAATGGATTCAAATCAAAATACATTTAATCCTGCCATGGACTGTCAGGGCACTTGCAAAACCCCGATAGGGTGTACTTGTGCCAGGGCAAACCGAAAGGCACTTGTTACAGTCGCTACTAGCGAATCGCAGAAGCAGGCGGTAACTAAAACGTGTGGTTGTCAATCTGGTGGAGGTTGCGGCTGTCAGTCGGGAGGCGGCTGTGGTTGCCAATCGGGGGGCGGTTGCCAGTCAAAGAAAGGCGGATGTTGCAGCGGAACTAATAAACTGGAAGTTTACAATTGGCTTGAAGATCTTCCGGAGATACCGGGTGAGTCGCAGATGGTTGAGGTTCAATTTAAAAATACACGTAAAGGCTATTATCTCAACAGCAATAATATAGAACTATTCAGAGGAGATATCGTTGCAGTAGAAGCCACACCGGGACACGATATTGGAGAAGTAACGCTTACCGGTAAACTGGTGAAACTTCAAATGCTAAAGAATAACTATCGTGGAGAGACTAAGCGCATTTATCGTATAGCTAAACAAAACGATATTGAGAAATGGGAAGACGCTAAATCGAAAGAGCATAAAACAATGCTTCGTTCGAGAGAGATAGCCGAAGAACTTAATCTTGCGATGAAGATCAGTGATGTCGAATATCAAGGAGATGGGAACAAGGCTATTTTTTATTATATAGCAGACGAGCGTGTCGACTTTCGCCAATTGATAAAAGTATATGCTTCCGAGTTTCGTGTGAAAATAGAAATGAAGCAGATCGGAGCACGTCAGGAAGCCGGTAGAGTGGGTGGCATTGGCCCTTGTGGGCGAGAACTTTGTTGTTCCAGTTCGATGTCTAACTTTATCTCGGTGTCTACATCAGCCGCTCGATTGCAAGATATTCCACTCAATCCTCAGAAATTGGCGGGGCAATGCGGTAAGCTCAAATGTTGTCTGAATTTTGAAGTAGATACTTACGTAGAGGCTCAACGAAAATTGCCATCCCGCGAAGTGATTCTTGAGACAAAAGATTCGTCTTATTATCATTTCAAGACGGACATACTTTCGGGGACAATGACCTATTCCACAGATAAGAATTTTGCGGCGAACCTTATCTCTTTACCTAAAGACAGGGTTTTTGATGTGATAAGGATGAATAAGCGAGGAGACAGACCTCTGCATCTGGCTATGGAGTCTCAAGAGCAAACCGAGAAACCGACTTCACATGATATATTGCAAGAAAATATCAATCGCTTTGATGATAATGGCAATGGCAATAACCGCAATAATAAGAAAAAGAAGTTTGTAAAAAACAATAAAGGGGAAAATCCTAGACCGGTAAATACGCAGCAAGCTAATAGTCAGTCGAATAGTAAGCCTCAAATAAATAAAGTTCAGGGAGGAAATAATAATAGGTCGCAACAACAAGCTGAAGCCAATTCTCAGGGTAACCCCAATCCGAATCCCAATTCGAATCCAAACCCGAATCGGAATAAAAATAAAAACAGACACAACAGAAACAGATCGAACCGCAATGGAAACTCGGAACAGAAGAAGCCTGAAGCATAAAGTTTTTTTTGCGCTATGTGTTATGTTGCTAACACTTATAAATATCTCCTGTGACAAGCAGGAGATATACTATCATTTTCATGAACTAAAGGATGAGGCATGGGCACAAAACGATACGCTTGTGTTTGATATAGATTCTACGCTTTTCGAACTGAATAGACCTTATAATCTTACAATAGAGGTTACCAATAGCGTGAGTTATCGTTATCAGAATATCTGGTTTTTTGTTCAGTCAAATATTGATGCTGACTCTGTATTCGTTGATACTTCTAAAGAATTCTTATTGGCTGATAAACTTGGAAAATGGCAGGGATCAGGGTTTGGCACATTGTATCAATCTTCTCTTCCATTCGGAGAGATCTCCTTTAAGGAAAAACGAAACTACCGCATCAAAATAGAACACGGCATGCGAGATCAGACCTTGAATGGTATTGAGAAAGTAGGCATTAAGATATCTAAGCCTTAATAATCAGAAGTCTAACTTCAACTGCTTGTCGGTTAAATTGAATGTTAGCCTGTGATAAGGTGTGACACCATATTTGACTATTGCCTCACGATGCTTTTTTGTCGGATAGCCTTTGTTGTGATCCCAATCATATAGCGGATGCTCTCTATGTAAATTGAGCATGTAGTCGTCTCTGTATGTTTTAGCTAATACCGATGCCGCAGCAATAGGCAATAGCTTGCCATCTCCTTTTACAACACACGTATGTGGTATATCTTCGTATTTGCGGAAGCGATTACCGTCAATTAATAAATGTTGCGGACGTGTCTTTAGGCTTGCCACAGCTCGTTGCATGGCAAGAAACGAAGCATTCAGTATGTTGATCTCATCTATTTCTTTCTGATCTACAATGCCTATAGCCCAAGCCAGAGCTTGCTCTTCTATAAGAGGACGTAGTGCATACCTTTCTTTTTCGGTCAGCTGTTTTGAGTCGTTCAGCTTTTCACAGATAAAGCCTTTGGGTAATATAACAGCCGCTGCAAATACAGCTCCCGCCAGACAGCCTCTTCCGGCTTCGTCACATCCTGCTTCTACTAGGTCAGGGTATAATGATAGTTCTAACATTTCTAAAACTTAATATACAGGTTATTGTCTTCAGGAGGAAAATCCAACACTATCTCGTTTGTATTCATAGGGATATCCGTTGCTTCAGATAGTTTTTCAAGATACTCTTTTAAGGATTTGTCAACCTTTTCGTCTCCATAAGCATGTTTGATAAATATTTGTCCTATTATATCAGCAAAGAGACCGTATGTTTCTTCCGAAAGATTATATCCTAGTTTGTTGATCTTACCTTTGGCAAGGGCTGTAGATAATTTAAGCATTCGCTGTTTATCCTCTTCAGCCAGATTGGAGTTGCCGGGGATTGATGTTACATTTTCAGTCTTTATCTTCATGCCGTTAGCATCCAGTTCCACAAAACGATAAGAGAATGGATAGGCTGATAAAGTCCCGGTTTCTATATCATATATCACATTGCCTTTGTCGGAAGTAAAGGCTGTGATGTCATTCGAGTGAAAGTGCCCGGTGAAGATAGCTTTTACACCATTGTCTGCAAACAGGTTTGCTAATCTTAGGTAATCCTCTACGAGGTAGTCTTTGAAGAATGAAGACTGATACATGATATGCTCTGCAAAGCCCCAGTGCATCATACCTATCACTTGCTTATTCTTTTGTTTGGCTTCTCTTAAAATCTCAAGTATCCATTTTTCTGTATAGGGAGAGATTTTTCCGGCTGTTATGCTGTTGGTTGTATACTCTTTATATCTGGCTGCGTCTATCGCGATAAACCATGTTTGATCATCGAGAGAAGCTACATAACTTAATGAATTATCATCTCTTGTCAGCGCATTACTATAGCCACAGTCTTTGTAGATCGACGCAAAGTCATCGGGAGAAATGTTTGCTACAGGTAACTTTTTGTCTCCCTTATATTCCGAGGCATTTGGCATATTAACATCATGGTTGCCGGGGATAACATATATTTTGACTCCCTTATCTTGTAGGGGTTTTAGCTTTTTTAGGAAGTCAAGATGGCTTAACTTTTCTCCGTCTTTGGTAATATCGCCGCAAATAAGTAGTATTTGTATATCACTGTTAAGATACTCATTTAGCACCTGATCCAGAACCTGTGGTACATACTTGATATTCTTACCACTGGAAGCAATATAATCATTTAAAGCTTGCCCTTCATCCATCAATTGTTCCGACAGATAGTGGGTATCTGTAATTACTCCGATTCTTAACGGCTCCTTGGCAATAGAACAGGATGAAATAAAAAGAAGCACATAAAATAATAGATATTTCACTGTAATTTCGTTTGATATAGACAAAAGTAAAGTATTTATTCTAGTTATTATTCCTATTTTTGCAGATGCATAATTAAATAATGTTACAATGTACAAGAACAAAGCCCTTCTTTTTTCTATACTAACAATTGCTATAATTTTATTATCATCTTGCGGTTCTCAGAAACAACGTGTGAAATTCTCCGATATATCCCATCCCAAAAGGGAGTTTAGGGGTGCATGGTTGAGTACTGCTTGGCAATCGAGATATAAGACTATGAATTCATCTCAGATGAAAGCATACTTTACAAATATATTAGATCAAATGCAGGCTGATGGCATCAACGCTGTTATATTTCAGGCTCGTCCGTATGCCGATGCTTTTTACAAATCAGATCTTGAACCTTGGAGTGCTTTTCTTACAGGGATACAAGGAAAAGCTCCCGATGGAGGCTTCGATCCTTTGGTCTTTCTTGTAGATGAGTGTCATAAGCGAAATATGGAATTGCACGCTTGGTTGAATCCTTACCGGGTATCGTCAGGAACTAGCGATGTGTTTTCCAAAAATCATATTTATCATAAACATCCTGAACGTTTTGTGAAATATGACAACAAGATATATTTTGATCCGGGTATTCCTGCCAACCGACAATTTATTTGTGATGTAGTTAAGGATATAGTCATGCGCTATGATGTGGATGCTATTCACATGGACGATTATTTCTACCCTTATCCTGTTGCAGGGCAATCTTTCCCTGATGATAACAGCTTCAATACATATGGTAGACCGCAAGGTTTCTCTCAGAATCAGCGAGCAGACTGGCGTCGCAACAATGTGAATCTGTTGATACAAGATGTGAAGCATACCATACAGACTACAAAGCCATGGGTGAGATTTGGTATCAGCCCTTTTGGAATATATAGGAATAAGAGAAGTACTTCGGATGGTTCGGGAAGTAATACCAGTGGATTGCAAAACTATGACGATTTATATGCTGATGTTAAGCTATGGGTGAAAAATGGCTGGATAGATTATAATATGCCTCAAATATATTGGGAGATAGGACATACTGCTGCAGACTATAAGACACTGATAGAATGGTGGGCGAATAATAATTTCGGACAACCTCTCTATATTGGTCAGGATATAAAGAGAACAATGGATGCTACAACTCAGCCTTCGGGAGACAATCAGTTGGCGGAAAAAATGCTTTTGTCTCGCAGTTTTACCACAGTGCATGGAAATTGTTTCTGGCCTGCTTATGAACTATTGGACAACTATAAGGGAATAGCTAGCCGTTTGCAATCTAATTATCACAAATATCCCGCTCTTATCCCTGCATATACGCACATGTACAACAAACAACCCAAAAAGGTGAGTAACATGAAAGAGTCTTTTACGGCAACTACTCATACATTGCAATGGGATGCAAAGTCTGATAAATATGATCCGGAGACAGCTCAATATTATGTTGTTTATCGTTTTGCAAAAGGAGAAAAGGAAAACTTGGAGAATGCTCAGAATATTGTTTCTATCACAAGGCAGAAAAGTATAGTACTCCCTTATGAAGGAGGAGCTAAAGAATATAAATATGTTGTAACGGCTGTAGATGCTTTCCATAACGAGTCGAAAGGAAAATCTAAGAAGTTGAAATTATAAAGGATGATAAAAAGAGAGTTTAAAATGATCGCCAAAACAATGGCGGGACTAGAAGATGTGTTGGCCGAAGAATTAATAGGCTTAGGTGCAAACAATCTCGAGATAGGCAAGCGCATGGTTTCCTTCGAAGGTGACCTTGCTTTAATGTATAAGGCTAACATACAGTGCCGGACTGCTCTTCGTATACTTCGTCCTGTCTATGAGTTTAAAGCAAAGACGACTGATGATATATACAAGAAGGTAAAAGCCATGAACTGGTTTGAACATCTTACAGAGGATAGTACTTTTGCTATAGACGCCATAACCTTTTCGGACTACTTTACACACTCCAAATTTGTCGCATATCGCGTAAAGGATGCTATTGCCGACTATTTTATGCAGAGGACGGAAAAACGTCCTTCGGTAAATGTAGAAAATCCCGACTTGTTAATTAACTTTCATATAGCTCATGATAAGTGTACCCTTTCGTTCGATAGTTCGGGAGAGTCTTTACACAAGAGAGGCTACCGTGTTGCTCAAACTGAAGCTCCTTTGAACGAGGTACTGGCTGCGGGAATGATACTTAAAACAGGTTGGCGCGGAGAATCTGATTTTATAGATCCAATGTGTGGTTCGGGTACTCTGCTGATAGAAGCTGCGATGATAGCCATGAATGTGCCACCGGGAATCTATCGTCCGAATTTTGCTTTTGAGAAGTGGAAAAACTTCAATGCAGACTTGTTTGAAACGATCTATAACGATGACTCAGGTGAGCGGGAGTTTAAACATAAGATATATGGTTCGGATATCTCCTCCGAGGCTATTGCTATTGCTGCGAAGAATGTAAAGAATGCCGGATTGGAAAAATGTATTGATCTGAAAGTGATGCCTTTTGAGAACTATACAGAGGCTCCATCCGAAAATGCTGTTCTGGTCACGAATCCTCCTTATGGTGAAAGAATAAAGCCTGAAGATTTGTTCGGCTTGTATGAAAATATAGGCGAACGGTTGAAGCATGTATTTATGGGCTATTCGGCATGGATACTGAGCTATAAGAAAGAGTGTTTTGACAAAATAGGATTGAAGCCTTCCAAGAAAATACAACTGGTAAATGGCTCTTTACAATGCGAGTTCCGTAAATATGATATATTTGCAGGAAAGAAGTATCCGAAGAAAGAAGATTAACTTAATATAGAAATATTATGAAAGCATTACTAAGTCTATTTGGTTTGATACTTGCGTTTAGTTTTCAATCTTGCTATTCTGGTCGCCCCTTAGTAGAAGCCCCTTCTCAGAATAATAAGACGTATGAGGTGTCATATCTGTTCGAACATGATGGTTGTAAAGTCTATCGTTTCTATGACATGGGGAATTATGTATATTTTACAAACTGTAAAGGTAATATTACGGCTATAAATACCGATTCTACAAAGAATAGGGTACAAACTGTTATTGATGCAGATTTGACTCTGAAGTAATTTACAGGCTATCTATCTTTAACCTTGATATGGGTATGCTGATATTATCTGTAATACCCATCATTGCGTTTATTAAGTAGAGTTTTCTATAGTCTTCAATATCCTCGATCCGAATTACTTTTTCTTTAATAACTCTTTCTTTTAAAAGGGTTTGTCTTTTTATCCCCGGTAGCAGGTATGTAGAGGGAGTAAATAAGCCTTTATCACTTTCGAATACTACATTCGTAAATGACGTATCGGTCACAAATCCATTTTTGACAACGAGTATATCATCACACTTTTCTTTCTGCATCATCAATTTTTCAAAGGCTGTTCTATCTGCATACTTGAAAGAATAATCGATTGAGTTATCATGAATGATCTTTAAACTGTTTATTTCTCTGAATTTATAATGAGAATATTCTATCTCCAGATTCTCGAGAGAGTATACAATACGGCATTTAACCAATCCTTCTCGGAATTCTAAAGGAATATCTTCATCCTTCAAACTAAATGGAATCGTAGAACCGAAAAAAGACTGTAACGTAAAGTTCATTCTTGCTATATGTGCAGGAAGATTGAAAATCTTACCATTACAAATTTTTATTACTTCAGAGAATGACTGCTTCATACAATTGGTAGATAAATTTTTTCTAAAACCTCTTTATATTCCTCTTCACAATTGCTATAGGCTGTTATACCACCTCCACTTCGAAAATAATATTGGTTATCGTCATTTTCTATATAACGTATTATAACAGCCGAATCCAATTCGTACCCATCATAATATCCGCATACTCCTGTATAATATCCCCGTGGCTCACTTTCGGCTTCTTGTATAATTTTTCTTGTCGCGTCTTTCGGTGCACCCGAAATAGAACCGGCAGGAAGCATTCCAAAGATAATATCCCCATAATTAAGATAATCCTCATCACGCAAGATGCCTGTTATCTCTGAGCTGACCTGTAAAATATCATTTTTGTTTGTCCTGATACGATCGATATATCTGAATCTGTTTACCCTTACATTATCAGCTATAATGCTGAGGTCGTTGCGGAGAAGGTCCACTATTGTATTATGTTCTGCTGTTTCTTTATAGTCATTCAGTATTATCTGTTCGGCGTCAGGGATGTTTGCATCTATAGTTCCCTTCATGGGATTGGTTGAGATTGTCTTTCCCGCTATTTTGACGAACCGTTCGGGCGAAAAACATACAAACTTACTCGGATATAGCACTTTGTAGGAAGCTTTACTTTGAAAGAAAACCTCTTCGAGTGTAAGATCAGAAGAAACAGGTGTTTTTATTGTGAGGTTGGTCAAATAAGAGTATCCTTCTTTTAATCCTTTATGTACAATATCAAATTTTTCCTTATACTCAGAATAGGGGATAGGAATGTAATTGAATGAAGATACTTTTTTTATTGTCTCTTTCTCAGTAGCATTGCCCTTTCCGCAGAATTGAAATAAAACATCAGTTTGCAGCAAAGGATTATCGATAAATAAACCTTTTGTTTGTTCAAAATTAATAGCAAAGAAGAATGGCTTCCCTTCTCTGCCATATATATTCATTTTATGTCTTATCTCATTTGTATCTGTCGTTGTCATAGAACAGGTTTTGATGAAAAAGTAACAAAAGTAACACTTTTTACGCTGTTTTTATCTGTCACTTTCTCTATATCCAGATTATAAACCCTTTCTATATAGATAAAGTTTTGTGGTTTTTGTGATTTTAAAAACCGAATACACCTGTGTCGTTGCTATCCTCTTTATTCGGACATTTTAAATAAACGTACTTATCTTCTATTTTTAGTATATTTTCTTTTGGAACTCTTTCTATTAGCTTCGCCATATTTTTATCATCAGTCGGATAAATAAGTGCTGTATTGCTTTTCGAAGCGAGCCATATATCAGAGAAAGATATGCCTTCTATCCATTTCAAAAGTGATGGTTGAGCATTCGATATAGACAGATTCCCTTTTAAGTATTTTATAGACGATGAATAAGGAATCTCTTTCCTCATTTCTAATGGTAAAGATATTCTTTTCATGTTGAGTGTATTCACATACAGATACAGAAGCTCATCGGCATTCCTTTTAGCTTTGTTCGAGCCGGACTGAAAAACGATTGAAACATATTTATTGCCGATTGCTGCCTGATATTGGTACGCAGATAAGCAATTGAAAAAACGAAGGGTATCAGCTCTCATACATTTGAATGTATGTAAGGAATATATCCCAAAAGCATTTTCGGGAGACGACATTTCATAAATATCTATTGTATATTTCTCCTCCTTGTATTTTATATCTCTCGTTGTTAGTTTTTCGAATCCATATTCGAGATATAAGTCGGAACCTCCATTCATAAAACCATATAGACCTGTCCCTACAAAGGTACGTTCCTTTTCGATCGTGATATCCGACAACGTTTGCCCTACTCCCAATAGAGGTAGCAATGATAAAAATGTTAAGAAAAAATATTTCATCTAGGCTAGATTTACTTCTGTTAGGTCTATTTTATTCTTATCTGCCACTCCGAGCTTTAGTTCCTCTGCCAGATGCATGAATTTGAGAGCAGCCGGTTTATCTTCGGATTGAATACCTTCTTCTATCCTTTTTGCTATCACAATGTCATGTCCTATGCGGTCAACGGCAACAGGGTCGGTTCCCACCAGAATAGTATTGTAATTGCATATAAATTGAGGATTTGCTGCAGGTCCTCCTTCGAAACAACCTATCAACCCGTCTACAATATTCAAAACAACTTTGTCTCGCAGTGGCGGGAAGGCACATACATAGGCAGAAGTTTCGTGCCACAAATCCTTGTGGAGCCTTGCGGTATTTGAAATAGAACCAAACGCAAGGTTCTTCATACAAAGTGTAACTGATGATCCTGCGTTTTTCAATACAGGCAGATTGATGATTTTTGTTACCTTTTGAGTGCAGATTTTCGTAAAATAAGAATATTTTCCTCCATTTACCATGAAAGGCATGGTATAAGCGTCATATTCGCCTTCTACATCAGCATAGAAATAATGAACTTTATCGATGCGCTCTTCGCTGTATAGTTTACCTTCGCTATTGTAGTAACTGCCCGAAGCATCTTCACACTCAGTACCGGTGATGGTTATGCCGGGATAATTTTCTTCTGTATAGCCTGTTTCATGCAGTTGCATTTCGCGCCTGTCCCATATTACCATATTGCTACGGGATATGCCTGCTTCTTCCAGTTGTTTTATTACGGCTTGTGTAACGGCATGCGAAGTTGTCAATAGTTTTCCCGCTACAGGATTAACCTTTAGACCTATTACGTCATCCTTGCCGACAAATTGTAGCCAAGCCTTGTTGAGATCGCTTTCTCCCGTAAGTTTCAGCATCGATTCTTTCAGCATCTCAAAAACGGTTTCTTCAGAAGGCTTTCCTTCAACAATAGCTAAACTATGATTGACTCTGACTACTTTACCCGGATATTTACCCGGCATAGAAGATCTGGTTCTAGGGATAGATAACGCATCTTTTATATTTGTCTCAGGCTTTACATCTGTTGAGGTGAGGGTTGGGGCAGCTTTAAGAATCGGAGAAACTGTTGCACCCAGACCACCAATAACTAATGACTTAAAGAATTTACGTCTTTCCATAGTGCGAAGGTTAAATTAACTGATTATCAAAAGTAAATAAATAATTTGATATCCAATAATAGTCTAAAAACAAAAACAAGAAAGGTGAATTTCCTTTCTTGTTTTTATTTTAGTCGTTATCTTTATCCTTCTCCTTTTTTTTCTTTCCCGAGAAGATCGATTTGAGTTTCTTTATTACAAACCGCCATATTATTGGCTGCACAATTTCCCATATTACAGGGTAGTAAGCGGTTAATCCGCTAAGCAGACTGCTTGAAGTTGAGGTTTCGTCTTGTCGCTTTTTACTTTTGGATGATCCTCCAAAACCAAATACGCTCAGTACAGAGTTTATTGTACTTTGAAAAATCAATGAACCTGCATTGTCTGATAGATACGCCCAATGTTCGGATAGACGTTCTTCACCTTCCTTGCATTCAAGCCTTACTAATTCTTTTTCTTGACGCAGTTCTTCTAATGGTGTCAATCTATTCTTCATCATTTGTATCTATTTTACGCATAAATCTTATAGTATTCTGTAATATCGATTGTTGTATCTTTTTCCGAAAAAGAACTACAAGCAATAAAACAAACAATGAAAACAGAGTCATGATTCCAAAGCCTACAGCCAAGCTGTTGAATAATTCTCCAAGAAAAAAAGCCATACCAATAAGCCCGAAGAATAAAATAACAGCTACAATAGCTATTATTATTAAGCCATATCCCAGACCGGAGGCAGATAAACCTATCTTCTCAAAACTATCCAGTTTAAACAAACGGATACGTCTGTTGATATAGCTTAATAAATCTAATTTAATTTCTTCAATTAAGATTCCTAAGCTTTTTTCTTCTTCGGAGTTATTCAACATCGTCTCTTAATTCTTCCAGTTTATGTTTGCCTCTGCCGGCTGCGTTTCTTACATTTCCTTTTACTTTGTCTACCAGGCTGTTTATATCTTTCAGCCATTCTTCCTTTTTGTCAGAAGCAGCAACATAGCCAACAGCTGCACCTAGCGCAGCACCTATAGCCAAGAACAATAAGTTCGAACCTGTTTTATTCATAATTATTTATTTTATAAATTAATTCTACATTAATATAATAACGTGTGAGAGTATCAATAAATTTCATCAACTCAACACTTTATTATAAATTGGATTGATCACTAAAATACGGGCTAAACCGCTAATAATCTTCTTGCTTTCCCTAAAAGGACAGCTAATATAGCTATTTTTTGAAATATCGAAAATATTTTTCAGTAAAAATAACTATTAGCCCGATTGTTATATTGCTTCACCGAATAGTGTAGCCGAAGTATTCCCTGTTACTTTTACGGTCACGAAGTCTCCTATGCGATGGTTTCCTTTGTCAAAAATAACAACTTTGTTTTGGGATGTTCGTCCGAAAAGCTGTTCCCTCGACCGTTTAGAGAATCCTTCAACAAGTACTTCAAATACTTTGCCTACATCTCGCTTGTTGCTTTCAAGAGAGCATTCGTTTTGCAAATCTATAATTTCCTGTAAACGTTTTATTTTAACATCTTCAGGTATATCGTCTTCTAATTTTTTTGAAGCGTATGTTCCCGGACGTTCCGAATACTTGAACATAAATGCCGAGTCGAAACATACCTCACGCATCAGTGATAGTGTCTCTTGCTGATCTTCTTCCGTTTCGGAGTGAAAACCGCACATGATATCAGTAGATATGCCGCATCCCGGTATGATGCGTTTAATCGCTTCAATACGGTTCAGATACCACTCTCTATCATATTTTCTCTTCATTACGTTTAACATCTTGCTGCTTCCCGATTGTACAGGTAGGTGGATAAACTTACACAGGTTATCATATTTTGCGATTACCTCCAGAGTTTCATCTGTCATATCTGTCGGATAAGAAGTCGTAAATCGGATCCGCATTTTAGGTGCAGCCTTCGCTGTCATTTCCAATAGTGCGGGGAAATCTACAATGCTGCCGTCTTCGTTTGTAAAGCGGTATGAATTGACATTCTGTCCCAACAATGTGGCTTCTTTAAATCCTTTGTCTCGCAGATTTTCCAATTCGTTAAGGATACTCTGTGGCGAACGGCTTCGTTCACGACCTCTTGTATAAGGCACTATACAATAAGAACACACCTTATCACATCCTCGCATGATGGATATAAAGCCCGAAATGTGGTTTCCTCCGATGCGTAGAGGGATTACGTCTTTATACGTTTCGGTTTTGGATAGTTGAACATTGATTGCTTTGTTGCCATTTTCGGCAGCTCCTACCAGATTAGGCAGGTCGAGGTAGGCATCGGGGCCTACTACAACATCTACATGATGCTTGTCGTGTAGCTCTTCTTTTACTCGTTCGGCCATACAACCCAGAACACCAATAATCATATTTGGCTTCTTCTTTCTCTTGAGGGCGTTGAAATAGTCGAGACGTTGAATAACTCTTTGCTCGGCGTTGTCACGTATCGAGCATGTATTTACAAAAACAGCATCGGCTTCTTCCAGCTTATCTGTCATGGTATAACCATCCATTTGCATTACGGATGCAACAACCTCGCTGTCTGCTACATTCATTTGACAGCCGTAGGTTTCGATGAACAGTTTTTTGTCTTCGGTTGAAATCGTGGATTTAAAGTCCAGTCCTTTCTCGTTGTTCATAGAAATATATTTTAGTATGTAATTAAGCTTCGATGATTTAGTCTCAAAGCATCTTTGGCTGGCAAAAATACGAAGAAAAATGGAATTGTTTATTTGTTTTGTGCTTTTTAAGGGAATGTCTAAAGAATGGTCGTTAAATATTTGAATGTTTTTTAATCAATCCGCGATTATCTTTATCTTTGTCCGTTGACCTAAAAACTCTTTTATCTAAAATATATTTTATGAAAAGGAACCTATTTTTATTCCAATTATTACTTCTCGCATTTGTAATGAATGCTCAACCTAAGAAAGATTTTAAAACAGTGCGTATCACCTACCAGACAAGTATGAATGGTAAAGCCTACGAAGGATCAAATACCATCGTAGAGATATGCGGAACTGATGTTCTAATAAGTCGTAAATATGCCGAAGTGCAAGAGGGTACTCCGTTACAATACACCTATCTTGATTATGCAACAAATGAAGAAACAAAAACCGCAAAATTGGCAAATGGTGATGAGTTTTATACAACGCGATCATTTATATTAAATGATAAACTGGAATTTTTACCCGAAACAGAAACTATTGCCGGCTACCTCTGCAAAAAGGCGAAAACAGTTATTAATTCTAATACGATAGAAATATGGTATACAACTCAATTAGGAGTCAAAGGATCTATGCAACCCGGTGTTGGTTTGCCGGATGGGGTAGTACTCAAAGTACTAAGAAACGGACAATACGAAGAAAAAGCAATAAAGATTGATTTGCTAAAAGAGATTGTGAATGTAAAACCTGTTCTTAAAGGTGATAAGTTGACTGCCCCTGCCTATAATTACCGTATACAGCAAAGCCAGGTTATTGTAGCCGACGTATTTAATAATCAGAGTATATACTTTAGGGATATTCCTAAGCCGGAGCAGTTGAACGATACAGAAATAATGCAATTTGCCAATGGTTCTATCGTCTTGAAAAAAGTAAAACTTCCTGCCGATAATACTAGCTATTCTATTTTTGCTGAGCTAGCTCAACACTCTGAAGGGGACGCTTATGACCGTACGGGTAGCGTCTTTATCGTGCCTACCGATAAGAAGCAATCATTTATGGATGGATTGCTAAAAGGAAGAGAGGCATTACCTCAGTATACTGATAAACATGGGAAATCGTATGAGGGAATGGTTGCTACAGAGGATTATTTGCCGCCTCTCGAGTTGATGCGTTTTTATACTTCATTCGGAGTAAAAGGATATAACCATATTGAGGTAGCTGAATATAACTGGCCCGATTCTGTAGTGTTTAAACAAGAAATTACAGACTATGCCAAGTATCTGAAAAATGAAGTGTGGGTAGGTGCATGGATCGGAAATTATGCAAAAAACGGACATAATGTTTCTTTGAAGATTAAGTATTATCCAAACGAAAAGCGGGCAGAGAAAGAAGTATATCCTCTGTTTACAACTACAAATATAATGGAGATGGCTGGACAGGCTTATCCTGACGGATTGTTCCGTAACGATTCTCTGACTGTGAACTTCAAAACAGATGTGGATCTCAAAGATGCTTATATTCGTTATATATCTACAGGCCATGGCGGCTGGGGTGGAGGAGACGAATTTAATCCGAAGCTTAATGAGATATTTATGAATGGCTCTCGCCTGATCGCTTACACCCCTTGGCGCGAAGATTGCGGTAGTTATAGAGAGTTGAACCCGGCTTCGGGTAATTTCGCAAATGGCTTATCGTCATCCGACCTGAGCCGTTCGGGTTGGTGTTCACCGGCCTTCACATCCCCAATGTGTATAAACACAG
>NZ_JAIXHZ010000206.1:0-2677 GCF_043392705.1 Dysgonomonas sp. Shenzhen-Wh21 | reverse complement strand
TAGCTATAACAAAAATAAATACTCTCAAGTTCATTAATAGAAAAAATTAACACATTATGACTCTTTTAAATAATTTAGCATTTGATGCTTTCCCTCTCTATACTGTGTGTATATGTACTTTTTCTTTTAAAAATGCGCTGTTTCGTGAACTTCATAGGCACTTGTTTGTTTTACCTAATATCCAATAATTTTTTTATTAAAACTAACTCCTAATTATTTAAAATGAAAATAAATCATTCCGATTATACAATATTAGTGGTAGATGATGTAATGACAAATGTATTACTTCTTCAAGTGTTATTGGATAAGGAAGGATTCAACGTTGTTACAGCAAATGACGGGCAAGCTGCTATTGAAATAATTAGGAAGGATGTGCCCGATCTTATTCTTTTGGATATCAATATGCCTAATATGGATGGTTTTGAAGTGATAAGAGAGTTTAAAAAATATTCATTATATAGAGAGATTCCTGTCATATTTTTAACGGCGATGAATGATGTTGACAGTATTGTCAAAGGGTTTAGATTAGGAGGAAGTGATTATATAACAAAGCCTTTTAATAAGGAGGAATTAATGGCTCGTATAGTTCATCAACTCTCATTACTTGCTGCTAAACGTATTATTGTAAAACGAACCCATGTGCTTAAGAAGACAATTTTAGATAGGGACAAAATGTATTCGGTAATAGCACATGATCTACGTTCACCAATGGCATCGATGATGATGATAATGAATTCAATAATGCATGATGTTGACAAAGATAAAGTAGACCCGTCTATATATGAGCTACTGAAACTTGCTAATAAAACAACAGAAGATATATTTTCCTTGCTCGATAATTTACTGAAATGGACCAAGCTGCAGATTGGTAAGCAATTAGCTATTCCTCAAACCGTAGATCTTGTGCCTATTGTAAAAGGGACTACAGATGTTTTTATGAGTGTTGCCAGTATTAAGAATATCAAAGTAGAATTTCATACAGATATTGAATCCGCTAATGTTTTTTCAGATATAGATATGTTGAAAAGTTGTATGCGCAACTTAATCAGCAATGCCATTAAGTTTAGTTATGAAGGAGGATTGATTAAAGTAGAAATAAAAGAGTCTGATGAAGAGTATATTGTCTCTGTCTCTGATAACGGATGTGGTATAAGTGAGGCAAATCAGCAAAAACTACTCAATATCGGCACTCATTATACAAGCTATGGAACAGCTCAAGAAGAAGGTTCCGGTTTGGGACTGTTGTTGACATTGGAATTTGTCCAAAAAAATAATGGAAGATTATGGTTTGAATCTAAAGAGGGAGTGGGGTCTACATTTTTCTTTTCTCTTCCCAAAGAAATAACTAATCAATAGTTTAATACTAAATCCATGATAACAGGATTATGGTCACTATATACTTTTTTAGGTGATTCATACTTTATTCCTGAAATTTCTTTTGAATATAAGATATAATCAATTCGTAGGACACTGAATAATCCTTTGTAAGTATGCCCAATACCATTACCACATTCCTCAAATCCATCCTGTAGATCTTTTTTTATCGTTTTGTACGTATAAGAGGTTGGTGTATCATTCATATCTCCACAAAATATAACTGGTGTTGTACTCAAACGAATTTCCTCCCGTATAAGATCAGCCTGAGATGCCCGTATTCTTTGATTTACATTCATTTTGCTAATCGTTTTATAAAGTGAGTTTGGAGTGTTCCATATCGAGCCTATTCTTTTTTGATTGAAGTTTGTCGTTTGCAAATGAGCACAAATAAGCCGTATGGTTTTGTTTTCAATTAACAGGTCTGTTACAATAGCGCTATTGTAGCTGTTTTTGAACAGCATTTGCTTTATATTTTGTATTGGATAACGAGAGAATATTGCCACTTTTAAATAACCTTTTACATTTTCGGGAAAAGTATAATATGGTAGGAAGCTGAGGCATTTTCTCAATGAGTCTCCAACCTCATTGTTGTCCGGGTATTCTTGAATACAAAAAATATCTACATTTTCTGTTTTTGCAAACTCGACTATTGCTTGCAAATCATCATAGTTATTATTGCCAGCATTGTTTTGACTTATATTAAAGGTCATTACCCGTATGTTTTTTTCTGCAGAATCTATTGTTTTGGACGATTTGGGTAGTTTGTAGCCCGCTCCTAGAAAGCCTATACAAAATGTAATGGCAATAATAGATGCAACAATAAATCTTTTAGTAACAAGTAAATATATACAACTTAAGATGTTGAGAATTAAAATTATCGGTAATATTAGTCCTATAAAAGGAATAATACTATAATCTCTAGGGTCAAAGAATGGGGAGAGGACACCTACAATTGTAGTGCCTGCAATGAGTAGACTAAAAATAACAATATAAAAGTTTACTAATTTTATTGCAGCAACTTTTCCCATTAAATTCAGATTTTTTTTAAATGATATATTTATGAATAGTTTCTATTAATTTATCTTTACAGATTGGTTTGGCTAGGAATTCATTGCAACCAGAATCAATTGCTTTCTTTATGTCTTTTTCATAAGCCTTAGCACTGATCGCAATAATGATAACGTCCGGAGATACTTGACGGATGATTTTCGTTGCTTCAAATCCATCAAGCGTAGGCATATTTAAGTCCATTAATATTATATTAGGATTATACTCTTCAAACATTCTTACAGCCTCCATT
>NZ_JAIXHZ010000205.1:0-3441 GCF_043392705.1 Dysgonomonas sp. Shenzhen-Wh21 | reverse complement strand
TGAGATCGAAAAAGAAATACAACCAATAGAGGAATAGGGCTATGGATAACAACTATACAGACGGTTTCCTTATTGGATTACTCGATTTCTTTATTTGGGCTAAATGGCTTTTAGCATTGGCTTTTCTTTTGACAATGGCAGATTTAAAGTTTGGCATATCGGCTGCTAAATATCGAAATGAGATCGTGAAGCGATCAAGAGCCGTAAGGCGCACACTCGATAAGATAACAAACTATTGTCTTTGGATTATACTCGCATATACTTTTGGGCAGGCATTCGGTCAACCGTTCGGAATTGATCTATTGCCGCTAATTATCTTACTAGTCATTTATGGTGTTGAACTTGAGAGTATCTATGTGAACTACTTTGCGGCTAAAGGTAAAAAGGTAAAAGTAAATGTCTTTAAATTCTTCTCTAAGAAAAACGATATTATAGAAGTAGAAGAAAAGGAGGATAATAATGGCAACTAAAAAACAGATCGATTTTGTCAAGGCAGTTTATCCGGCAGCAAAGAGACTGCATGAAGAAAAGCCAAATGATTCTATACATCCGATCTTTGAAACGATGCAAGCAGCTTTGGAACGTGGATGGAGTTTAGATGGCAAGCTTCCGAATAACTTATTCGGGATAACTAAAGGTAGCTCTTGGGGTGGAAAAACACAGTTGGTGAGAACTACCGAGTACTTCAGCAATCCGAATGTAACTTTTAAGTCTCCTGAAATGGTTGTTGGTACTCCTGAAAAGTTATCGAACGGTAACTATAAATACATAGTGTATCGTTTATTCCGAGTCTATGACACTTTAGAGGATTGTTTGTATGATCATCAGGCTTTGTTCCGTAAATCGGGCTATGCTGATGCTTGGCCATATAGGAATGATCCAAGAGAATTCGTTAAAAGGCTTATGGATGATACAGGGTGGAAGTATGCCACAGGGCCCGAATATGTAAAGACTGCTCTGTCAATGATAAACACAGTAGAACAAATAGTAAAAGAAGAGGGGTTATGAAAAAAACAACTTTAATAGTTCTCTGTGGAATTGTCTGTCTGGTTATAGGCTTCTTTATCGGTCGATCATCTATTGATTCCGAACCTAAAAAAGAATATATAAAAGGTAAAATGCTTACAGGATCAGTAAGTCCAACTCAATTTGAACCGATAAAAGAAGAAAAGCCGGATATCCAATATAAAGACACAGGGAGTATAAAGTATTTGATCATTCCTGTTGATACATCTGCGATAATTGCTGATTATGAACTAAAGCGGACATATAAACTGACGCCCTTTGATAATAAGACGCAAGGTAAGCTTGAGTTATTCCCGGTTATTCAATATAACAAACTATCGGCTTTAGATTATAACTTCACTCCGGTAATAGAGCGGCAAACGATATATAAGACCAAAGTATGGCAGCCATTTATTTCAGCTTCTTACTCTACCCTTAATTATATAGGGATTGGAGGAGGAATATTTTATCACGATATTGGTATTGAATATCAATATCAAAAGAGTTTGGGTAGTCAGAGCAATGGACATATGTTAGGTGTGAAGTATAAGTTTTAATGCAATTCATTCACTTTAAATCTGAATGAGTTCCTGTTTTATGATAATTATGTATCATATAAATATTTATTGCTTAAATTGTTAAGAAATAATTATTTTGTTTAATTTTGGGAAATTAACAATTAAAACATTTAAGCCATGAATAAAACTTCTAAAAGAACAGAGCGAGTAACTCTAGGAACATTACAATTCTTAAATATAAAATTATTGCCAAATGAAGGAGAGTTGGATTATATTCTGTTCTTTCAAGAATTGTTGAAAATGGATTATGCTATAAAAGATAGAGGAGACAAATGTATTACATTAGTTGAATTTGAACCGTGTCCAGACTTTCCCGAAAATGAAAGAGGAAAAGGATATTATAAGGTTTGGAGAGGTCGTTTAGTTGAATATACTGATTTAGATCCCGATGGCTTTATTGATCTCGCAACAAAAGAAAGTATCAATAAGCCATTTGAAGTGGACATGATAGGGGCAAATCAAAA
This sequence comes from Dysgonomonas sp. Shenzhen-Wh21, assembly GCF_043392705.1. Taxonomy (NCBI): domain Bacteria; kingdom Pseudomonadati; phylum Bacteroidota; class Bacteroidia; order Bacteroidales; family Dysgonomonadaceae; genus Dysgonomonas; species Dysgonomonas sp. Shenzhen-Wh21. The sequence continues at coordinate 1,394 of NZ_JAIXHZ010000205.1, read as the reverse complement.
AAGAGGTATCTTTTATTTTGTTCCTGAAGCGCATAGATTAGCTATATTAAAAAACTCAGAAATAAGTTTGCAAAAAGTTAAGAAATATATTGAAGAGGCAGGAGATAGACTCTATTCCGAAGAACATGACTCTGCAACTAAAGTATACGCAATTATTGAAAAAACTAAAGATACACTTAAAGCGTTACAACAAGTATATGCTGTTATTCGTTTAAAAGCCAAACTATCTTATACAAATAAAGACCACACAAAAGGCTTTGAGGCTCTATTTGATGAAAGGTTATCAAATTCAGGAGCAACAGAAGTTGATATGGATTTAGTTGGAGATAAAAAAAGTCCTTTAAATTTTAGTGATGATAGTCTGGCTGCTTCGATTGTAAATATATCAGAAAGCAATGGTGATCTAGAGGCTAAAATTATTGAGAATGAAGGTTCTAAACCCAAACCATTTAATACGCAAGAATATATTCGTAGTGAGCAGATAAAATACAAGTCATCAGAATTACCAAATATTATCTATAATAAAATAATAGGTATATTTAGGAATTAATAAAAACAACTAATCGCAGAATGTTCAAAAAAACTAAAGATTCAGAATTTGGTTTTAATGCTATATTTAAAGGGTATACTTTATATGATTTTATTTGTGATGCACTATTTCCTGCTATATTGGGAATAGCTTTAATTATCACTTGTACTGTTACAAAGGCGGACTCATTAAATATAATATTAACTACTACAGATTTAAGTATTAATATACTACCAGCAATATTAGGATTGATTGTTGCTGGGTATACTATATTGGTTTCGTTCTATTGGAGTGATACTGCAGTAAAAGTAAAAAGTCTAAATAAAGGATCAGCATTATTAAAGTCTATGAATAGTGATTTTGCTTTAGTTATACTTTTTATAATTTTATCCTTGTTATACTCAATTGTTTTGAAAATCATAATTAGTTTGGAGATATCTTTTGTATATCACGATATTGTCAATTATGCGTCCTTATTCGCATTGCTATTTTTGCTATTTTTTTCCCTTAAAATATTAAAAGATGTTGTTGTTGATACCTATAATATAGGACAATTATCAATAAAACTAACTGATAAAAATAAGTAATAGAATAGTTTTGTGACAACCACTATTTCCTTTAGTTCACTCTATTGATAATTGAATTTTATCTGCTAATATTATGAAAAATTTATTTAAAGTGCAATTACATGTTTTCTCTATTTTCATTTTATTTATATTGCTTTCTTCATGTACATCCGCTAAAGTAACTCTATTCGGGGAGGCTTATCCTCCAAAGAGTCTGGACGCTACGATTGATGTCTATTCGACAAATAAGCCATCTGTTAATTATAAAGAAATTGGTCAGATTACATGTGGGGATGAAA
>NZ_JAIXHZ010000204.1:0-3239 GCF_043392705.1 Dysgonomonas sp. Shenzhen-Wh21 | reverse complement strand
AAGCTCTTATTCTGTATTATTGCAGGAGCTAATCCTAAATCATATATAAAATAATAATTAATACAAGTGTCATTAAAAAAAGATTTATTTACAGGTGTCACATATAATGCAATATCTAAATACAGTGGTATTATTGTATCATTAATTGTTTCTGCTGTATTAGCTAGACTTATTACCCCTGAAGATTTTGGTCTAATAGCGATAGCTATGGTTATCATTACTTTTTTCAGTATTTTAAGTGATTTAGGATTAGCTCCTGCAATAATACAGAATAAGAGCTTAACTAAAGAAAATTTATCTGATATCTTCACCTTCACTGTTTGGCTGGGAATAATTATTTCTCTAGGATTCTTTATTTCATCATGGGCTATAGCATCTTATTATGGAATGAATAGTCTCATCAAGATATGTCAGATATTATCTGTGAATTTATTCTTTGTTACAGTTAATATTGTTCCAAGCGCATTGTTGTACAGAAATAAGGAATTTAAGTTCATTGCCTTTCGAACATTAGTAGTCCAATTTCTAGGTGGATTTATATCTATAATTGCGGCCTTAAATGGAGCTAGATTATATGCTTTGCTTATTAATCCGATCTTTTCAAGTACATCTCTATTTATTGTTAACATATTACGTTATCCCCAAAAGATCAAGATTACATTTAATATTTCTTCATTAAAGATTATACTTTCTTACTCCTCTTATCAGTTTCTGTTCAATCTAATAAATTACTTTAGTAGGAATCTTGACAAATTACTGATCGGGAAATATATGGGAATGTCTTTGCTAGGATATTATGAAAAATCATACCGTCTAATGATGTTACCATTACAAAATATAACCTATGCCATAACACCTGTTATGCATCCTATTTTTTCAGACTTTCAGAATGACCTTAAAAAGCTATCATCCTCTTATCTCAAAGTTGTCCGCCTTTTAGCTTTCATTGGGTTTCCTTTGTCTATACTACTTTGGTTCACAGCAAGAGAGGCTGTATTAATAGTATTTGGGGATCAATGGATAAACTCTATACCTGTATTTCAGGTTCTATCCTTATCAGTCGGAATACAAATCATATTATCTACATCTGGTGCTATTTTTCAAGCAGCTAATGCTACAAAATTATTATTCATAAGTGGACTGTTATCTTCTATATTAAATGTTTCAGGTATATTAATCGGAATATTTATATTTAATTCGCTTATTGCAGTTGCATGGTGCATTACAATTACATTTACTATGAATTTTATTCAATGTTACTATATCATGTACCGATATACTTTAAAGACAAGTATTATTAATTTTGTCAAACAATTCATATCTCCAATAATTCTTAGTATCATTCTATTTTCAATTCTACTATTTATATCTCAGTTAGTAACAATATCAAACATATTTATAAGTACTTTGTTCAAAAGTTTAATATTTATACTTATATACGGCCTTTATATACAGCTAACAAAAGAATTCGATATTTATAGAAAATTAAAAAATAAAATGAGATGAAACTATTATACCTGATTTTTCATGGGTTTGAGGCATATAACGGCATAAGTAAAAAGATACACTATCAGGTTAGTGCTTTGAAGCAGTGTGATGTAGAAACACATCTATGTTACATTCAGATTAACAATGATGGGTATCAGAGACGAATGATAGATGATCAGGAGCTAGAAAACTTTGAACATGGGATTAAGGGCAAAATAAAAAAATGGATTGACTATTCTAAAATATTAAAATACATAAAAACCAACAATATAAATATTATCTATATAAGATCATATCACAATGCAAATCCGTTTTTAATTTCTTTTGTGAAGCAAGCGGCTAAAATAGGGGTGAAAACATTGCTCGAAATCCCAACATATCCATACGACAAAGAATACATCAATAGTTCTTTGCCGGTTCGCCTACAGTTATTCACGGATAAGCTATATCGTGGCAAACTATCTCATAATATATTCAGAATTGTGACATTTTCAAACGAAACAAATATCTTTGGAGCAAAAACAATTAATATATCGAATGGTATAGACTTCGATGCTATAAAAATAAAAGAGCCGACAAATAGTAATCCGAATATAATTACTCTGATAAGCGTAGCTGAAATTCATGTTTGGCATGGATTCGACCGTTTACTAAAAGGATTAACCGAATATTATAAAGTGAAACAAGATATAGAAGTTCGGTATGAAATTGTAGGGTACGGAGATGAACGTGAAATTGCGAAGCTAAAAAATTATATAATCCAGAATAAATTGGAAAACTATGTCACATTTCATGGCCCACAATATGGAGAAAGCTTAGATAACTTGTTTAATGAGGCATCATTGGGTATTGCCAGTCTGGGACGTCATCGAAGTGGGATCAGCAATATAAAGACTTTAAAAAACCGAGAATACGCAGCAAGAGGCATTCCGTTTATCTACTCCGAGATAGATGATGATTTTGAAGAAAAACCTTATATTATGAAAGTAGGTGCCGATGAATCTCCAATAAATATTCTCGATGTGATTGCATTTTATGAAAAAGTAAAAACAATACCTGCTATAGAAATACGCAATTCTATCAATGATCTTTCATGGAAGAATCAGATGGAAAAGGTTATTTCAGCTTGTAAATAAACGATTTGAATTGTTGTTTCTATGATTTTAATTATTGTATTCTACCTATTTGCATTCATTATTTTCTATACTTACTTAGGGTATGGCATCTTAATTTGGTTTCTGGTAAAAATCAAAGAATTTTTTAAATCAAGGAGCAAGAATAAATTGCAAGATGTCGAGTTACTCGATGTAACCTTGCTGATTGCAGCTTATAACGAAGAAAATGTTGTGGTCGAAAAAATGGCCAATATAGAGTCATTAGATTATCCAAAGGAAAAGCTCCACGTTGTCTGGGTTACTGATGGCAGCACAGACAATACAGTAGAGATGCTAAAGTCGTATCCTAATATAAAAGTCTTGCATAAACCTGAACGTGAAGGAAAAACTGCTGCCATAAACAGAAGCATGTCTTACATAGATACTCCTATTGTTATATTTACAGATGCAAATGCTATACTAAATACTCAAAGTATAAAAGAAATAGTATCCTTATTTGCAGACAGTAAAGTAGGTTGTGTAACAGGAGAAAAAAGAGTAAACATAGAATCAAAAGATAACGCTTCGTCTAGTGGCGAAGGATTTTATTGGCGTTATGAATCTGTAAATATAACAATAGGAGTATCTATGTAAGAC
>NZ_JAIXHZ010000203.1:0-2112 GCF_043392705.1 Dysgonomonas sp. Shenzhen-Wh21 | reverse complement strand
ATGAAATTCTAAATCCGACATATATTTTTATTTTATTTGTTTTTTACCTTTCTATAAAATTCTTCCAACAGACTATTATATTGCAAGAATATATCGTTTGACACATGAGGCAATATAATTATATCGTTATATAAATTAAATAGATTACTCAATTTATCTCTTTCAACTCCTGATTTGGCACTCAGTACATCCAAAAAGTCGTCATTAATTTTCTCTGTCGACATATAGTAATTCTTCCTTATATAGTCAAGGAAGTACGCATGTCGCTTTTCGGCAATGGTTTTAAAATCTTTTTTGCGATAATATAAATTACTGATTGTACCTAGAAACTCTAATGAAGAGTTTATATGTGGTTTGATGACAGGAATAATCCGTTGAGTACGTTTCGCCCTGAAGATCACAAAGAGCAACAAACCGCCGAGTATAAGATATAATGCAATACGTAACAGAGGATTGGACAACATCGCCTTGAATATACTACTATTCGCATCAGTACCACCTTGCTTTTGATATTCGTCCCAAATAATTTTACTATTCTGTGGCAAAAAAGATAAGCATCTGAAAGCAAAATCATATTTGTTTAGTTGCAGTAGATTAACATTGGCAAAAGCTGATGGGATTGTATGCAAATAGAAATGCCCTTTTCCATATTGTACTTCTAAGAACACTGTATCTTTTTTGTTATTAAAGGCCAATGGACGTGACATCAATTTGCAACTATCTGTGTTAAGCCTTGTTTCACCGGTTATACCTGCAAAATTATATTTCTGATGCGGAGAATCTATTAAATAATAAGCTGTATCTGCTTCAAAATATCTATGCTTTGTCTTTATACCTAAAGTATCCATCAGGCTCGAAGAAAAGCTTTCTGCCGAGATGAACACATTATTCCCCAACCCAACAAAATCGAGTAAATATTGCATATCTACTTTATCCAGCGTAAACTTGGTATTGATAAATATATATGCTGTAGTATCTATTTCCGCATCAATACTTTTATACCATTCAGTAGGGTCAGAAGTCAGTTCCTCAAGCCCTTGCTCAAGTACTGTATCTACTACAAGGTCGGTATTTACTTGAGTTGTATCAGACTCTTCAGTATAGTCATATTCATCATCAGAGTCTTCATAATAACCTGAACCATACGAATCATAAGATTTGTCATAGGAAAAGTATTCTTCCATACTCTCTTTCAGGTTATTATATATTGGTGTGCGTGTAGATCGTATATTCTTTTTGTGAAAGATATCTCCAAGTAGCTCGTATGCAATATATGTTCCATATGGAGATGTCTTGGTATTTATAAATGTAGGTCTCCAATCTACCGGCTTAGGAGCTTTGGTTCGGGCATACGACAAACCAATCAATAAAAGGATAATCACCCCAATCAGAATTATTAGTTTCTTATCTTTCATGGTTTATCATTTTATTTAGGTCGCCCATACGGGAATCTACTTCAGTGAATTTACTCTCATCCAACTCGAATTCACCATACCACACATAATCAAAGATTAGTGTAGTTTCAAGAAATTTAGAGCGCAACAAGGGATTCTGCATCTCGTACTGATAGCTGTAGTTGGTCTTATGACTACTCCATTCTATAATGTCCTTATCAGACATTTGTTTCAGATTTTTCAGATATAAAAAACGGACAGCCAGACGATAATCTTTGTTTCTTAATGCATTAGATATTAATGCATCAAAATTCATTTCATGTACATTTTCTGTATAGATATCGATATCCGACTTATCTAGTTCTTTCTTACCCAATAAAGTTCTGTAATCTACTCCAATAAGTTTTAAGACAATCAAACATATTACAACTACTATGATGAGTAGCACTACAATGCTCAGTATTCCTGATTTAGCGACCGCACCAAATAAATTATTGATAAAGTTATTGATTGCCAGTAAAAATCTATCCCACCACGATAGCCCTCTTTCTTCTTTTTTATACTGAAATCGCGCATCTTTTCTATATTCCTCTATTTTGCTTTTATCGGGTATACGTATGCTTACTTTTTCTTGAATGTGTAAGGGCTTTGTTGTTGCAATAGAATCTGACTGACCAAAAAGATCTATGCACATACAAACCAAGAGCATTGTAGTGCT
>NZ_JAIXHZ010000202.1:0-7081 GCF_043392705.1 Dysgonomonas sp. Shenzhen-Wh21 | reverse complement strand
CCTGTTGGGTTACATTCCAGCAGGGGACATTTTTATTTTGGCGTAAGGGGTTAAACGTATTTTGGAAAAGAGGGTCAATTTAGACTGGCAAAAGGGGGCAATTAACACTGGATTTTCCAGTTGTATTGTATGATAGTGGAAAACATAAGTTAGCACGAAGAAGAAAACTCAGCTTTGAAGAAATAAAGCAACAGGCTCAGGAGTATTTCAATGATAAGCTTGATAATGCTGATGAATTTGTAAATCTTGCTAATGATTCATACAATAGAAGTAATTATAAAATGTCTTCGTTCAATTTGCATCAAGCTTGTGAAAACTATATTTATGCTATTCGGTTAGTCTTTACTTTAGAAAATCCTAAACAGCATAATCTTACAAAATTACTGAATTCCGTAAAGAAATATTCCAACGAATTTATAAAAGTCTTTCCACAGGACACACCCGAAGAAAAGCGTTTATTCGAACTTATTAAGGCAGCTTATGTGAATGGACGCTATGATCCTGATTTTGTAGTAACTAAAGAGGATATTGACGCCCTTGTTCCGAAAGTGGAATTGCTTAGGGATATTACTAAGCATATTTGTGAAGAGAAGATTAGAGAGTATGGGGAGATGGAGTGAATTAGTTATACTATTCTAAGAATTATATGAAAATAAATAAAAATGATTTCCCAATATTAGAATGTATTGAGAATAACCATTTAACAGATAAAATTTATAGCTTCTTAGGAAGTTCTGGTTATGAAGTTGACGGCATTACTGATATAATGAAAAGTTTACGTGCATTTTTTTATGGGAACATAAAAATAGATTGTATATCAAAAGTAATCCATGAGCAACTTTTAGAAACACCAAACTTTCTTAAGGCAAAAGTCATGCTACAGGATTCGGATGAAATAACGGGCTTATTACTATTACCTGATATAATTTATTCTGATTTATCAAATGTACCTGAGTATGTTGATGTAAATACAGAAGATTATCCTATTAGTGTAATATTCTATACATGGACAAGTTTTGATAATCTTCAAAAAAGATTGGGAACTTTCGAAGAAGAATGGGGAGATGATAAAGGAAGAGAGATATTAATTATACCTATTCACAATAATAAAATAACACAAGCAACAAGCCAATACCATATGATTTGTAACGATGAATTATATGGAACTAAATATAGTGAGAAGGAAGGTCGTTGTTGGTATGGAAAAATACATGATTATGTAATGTCTTTTCTTATATATCAAGAAATAAATTTGGAAAATAATAGAGGTCAAAAGCAAAAAATAGAAACCAATGTTGTAAATTTCATTTGATATGTGTAATGAAATATCTAATTCAAACCTTGCAATATATCAAACAAATAATGATTTAGCTGAAAACACGAGTGTTCTTTGGCTTGAACTACTATTTAATAGAGAGGATATAGCAACAAATTTTGAAAAAAGAGATAAAAAGCCCGATATAGATGGTTCTTTTACAATACTAAATAACAGACGCTTTGATGCACGTTTAGAGGCTCAAATAAAAACCTATAATCTAAAAAAATCAAAAGGGCAAGCAAAATATTCATGTGACACTAAGTTCATCTATTATGCTTTAAAGAATCGTATAAGTTGCATTATACTTTTTGTTGTGGATAATTCTACGAATAAAGCATATTGGAAATATTTATCTCAAAAATTTATCGACAGCTTGAATCTGAAGTATGAACAGAAAGAGGTGACAATTCATTTTAATGATAATGAATATGTTAGTTATGATAATATTGAGGAGTGTCTTGCTATCTGGAAATCTCATTTTAATATAAAGAACAATGCTATTTTTATTGAAGATGATAATATTGAAAAATTTAATGAGAAAATCACACAAATTAATAAATATTTAACTAATTCTGATTTATCAGCTTTTGACAATAAATATATTGTAAGTATTCAAAAATTTATTGATAGATATAATCAGCTTTTTGATGGAGATTACAAAATACTAAAACGTTTCTATTTCCCGAATGTTTGGAAATTTGGAATTGCTATAGATGAATTTACAGAAACCACATTATCATATTGTATTTATAAGATAATATGGGGAAAAAGTGATTTATTTATCAAGAAGGTTGACCTTTCTGAAATTTCTAAATTAAATTTAGATTATCTTGATAGAAGTTGGATATACACAGCTTTTCGTGATAATAAGAATGAAATCTGGACAGGAAAGCCAGATATAGTAATGCATGATATAAATAAAAAAATAAAAGACTTATTAGAAAATAAAAAGCTTATCTTTCTTTCTCCTGAAATAGCAATTGAATGTATTTATGATACTTTGGAAGAAGAATATAGAAATTGGAAAATTGATTATAATGATTCAGTAAATCTTCTAATTATGAAAGAATTTATTGAAAATAAATATGAAAATAAAATAAGTAAAAGAGACTTGCAAATATATTCCGCTGGCGTCAGGTCAAACGATATTACAACGACCTATTATTGTATTGATTATTTGTTAAACAATGGATTCCAAAATATAGAACGTTTATACCCTTCAAAACCATCCTATAGAGATAAGGAAAGTTCGATAAATTATCTGTGTTCAAAAACAGAAACAGTTTTTTCTTATCTTCCTGCTCTTTTTGAAGCATATATGTACTTTGCATTTCCTTCTCTTCAATCTAAAATAACATTTTGGGACGATATTGATTTGATGTTTGTCATATTTAGGACAGATGGAGATAAATCAGCAATAGAAATTGACTATTTCAAAAGACAAGATGGAAAGTTGTCAACACCACAATTATTATTTACAAAAAACTTTGAACATCAACTATATCAAGATTATTTTACAGAACGGTCAAAAAATAAAGATATAGATCAATTTAAGTATAATTATGTATATAATCAAAATTCATATAAATTGGAGTATACACAATTTGAAGATATACATTGTATAAATAATTATTTTTCAATACATAAACAACTCTATCGTTTTCTTGCAAAGAAATTTGATAATTACTTAAAACCTGATTGTCGAATAATGAATGATATCGCCCGACGGAGAATATAATTTGGGAGATATAGATATAACTTTTGATATATAGTCAGAATATTTTTTCATCTTCCATACAAAATTATAATCAAGAATAAACTATCAAGGCCATAGCCTCACGGTTATTTCAAGAAATCTTCCTTTTTTACTTTTTCTTTCTCTCGGTTATATATCAGGATATAAAAAGAACTTAATCGCTATTTATCCTAAAACGATTAAGTTCCTTTCTTATAATAAAGCAATTTGCTGTTTAATCAAATTCTTTTTTCAGTTGTTCTACCCAGCTTTTTATCCGATCGTTTGTCAGTTTCGACTGGTTTTCTTTATCTATGGCTAATCCAACGAATTTGTGATCTCGAATGGCTCGTGACATTTCAAAATCATAACCCTCGATAGATGTAAAGCCAACTATTTTAGCTCCAACAGACTCGAATGTCTCAGCCAAAATACCTATTCCGTCAACAAAGTTTTCCGGGTACTTCACCTGATCTCCTAGTCCAAAAATGGCAACTTTCTTGCCCTTCATATTCAAAGCTTCTAGTTCAGGTCTTACTTCATCCCAATGATTGGGTAGCTCTCCATCAAACCATGTTGCTACTCCTACAATAATATTGTCATAACTTTCAAAATCCTTTTTCCATGCATCTTCAACTGAGACAAGGTCAACTAGGTCACTACCAAAAGCCTCTTTTATCTTTTTAGCAATAGAGGCTGTCTTGGTTGTAGTTGTTCCGTAAAACAATCCTATTTTCTTCATTGCATATATAGTGTTTTTTGTTATTTAAAATTCAAGTAATTTTTTAGCAGCTTCGTAGATTTTATCCACATTCGGAAGTACAGCTTTTTCTAGTATCGGATTGAAGCCTACAGGCGTGAAAGTAGAACCTACACGTTGTACCGGCGCATCCAGATACTGGAACATTTCTGAACCAATTATCGCTGCAATTTCTCCTCCAAGACCTGCAAACACTTTGTCTTCATGTACAATAAGTGCTTTACTTGTTTTCTTTACCGATTCGAAGATAGTCTCTTTATCCAATGGAACCAAAGATCGTAAGTCGATTACTTCGACATCCCAATCTTCTTTAGCCAAACGCTCTGCCACAGAGAGGCTGAGTAGTGTTGTGTTTCCATAAGTGAAAAGGCTTAGATCCTTTCCGGGACGGCGAACACGAGCCTTTCCAAAAGGTACTTCAAAATCGTCAGGAATAACTGTTGCTGCATCTACAGAGTTGTATAAAGCTTTTGGCTCTAGAAATACGGTTAATCCTTCCGAACGTAAGCTGGTACGCAACAGACCTGCTGCATCGTCTGCGAAAGAAGGATAAACGATTCTGCATCCCGGCAATGTAGCCAATGCCGCTTCAATATTTTGAGAGTGGTATATTCCGCCTCCGATATATCCACCCGATGCTAGTCGTAAAGTGATATTCGGTGAAAACTGACCGTTGCTGCGCCAGTAATCGTGGGTACATTCTACAAATTGCTCCATTGCCGGCCAAAAATAATCGGCAAACTCAGCACCTTCTATAACAACTCGTATCTTCGGGTCGAAACGGCTCATACCGTTTGCTGTTCCCACGATAAAGTCTTCTGCAATAGGAGCGTTGAAAATACGTTTTTCTCCAAACTCTTGTTGCATACCTTTCGAAACGTTGAACACTCCCCCTTTGTCTTTGTTTGCCACATCCTGCCCCCACAAGAAAGTGTCGGGATTGTGTCTAAACTCAGCTTTGAGTGTTTCGTTAATAGCCGTTACCAGATTTTTCTTTTCGCCCTCTTCATTATGAGTTCCATCCACATACTTTTCAGGTTTATATGGTTCCGGTATAACGAAATCGAAAATAGATTTAGGGTCGGGATCGGGTGCAGCTAAAGCCTTTTTATTCGCGGCACTCACTTCTTTCTTTACTTCGGCTTCTATGGCTTGCAATTCTTCTTCCGTAAAGCGTTTGTAGCGTAACAGCATCCGACGGAATTTATGTAAAGGATCGGCTTCTTTTACATATTTCAATTCGTTTTCATCACGATACAGAGTATGCTTATCCGAGTTGGAGTGTGAGCCGATGCGTACGCAATTGGCGTGCATCAATACCGGCTTCTGATTTGCAATAGCATATTCGCGAGCTTCGGCCATTGCATTCATCGAGTCGAAAACATCCTTACCGTTGCAATACATTATTCTCAGGTTTTTTATCCCTGAATAATTATCTACGGCTTTTCTGTTTGCTGTCTGATCTTTTTTAGGAACTGATATACCATAACCGTTATCCTGTATGACAAATATTACAGGCAGTTCTTCTTTCGATGCTCCGTTTATCGCTTCAAAGACATAGCCTTCCGACATGGCAGATTCTCCGTGTGACGTGATAGCGACACCTTTTTTCTCATAATATTTTATGGCGCGGGCTACTCCTACAGCATGTAAATCGTGATTACCTGTGGCAGAAGATACGTTCTCTATGTGCCATTCAGGTTTGGCAAAGTGGTTCGACATGTGACGTCCGCCACTAGCCGGATCAGTTGCTTTCGAAATACCGTTCAGTATCAGTTCTTCTGCAGTAAGACCTGCTGAAAGAACGGTTAGCATATCACGATAATAAGGGAACATGAAATCTTCTCCTTTAGTAAAGGCCTGCCCCACTGCAAGCTGGATTCCATCGTGTCCTGCATAAGGAGCATGGTACGACCATCCGAGAGATTGTAGCAAATAGGCCGGGGCTTTTTCGTCGATAGCCCGTCCTAATGTCATCAGGTGATACCAGTTTTTTAGAGTTTCTTTATCTGTTGTTTTTATATCATATTTTTTCATATCTGTTTTTCTGTTTTGAGTTAGGTTAGGCATTCCAGTTTTCCAAATATTCAGCTATGCGGTACAAGAAGTTTCCTCCCAGCATACCGTCTACCACACGGTGGTCGTACGATAATGAAAGGTACATCTTGTGTCTGATAGCGATAACATCCCCTTCGGGCGTTTCTACTACTACAGGTTTCTTCTCAATGATGCCTACACCAAGTATTGCTACTTCGGGTTGGTTGATAATCGGAGTACCAAACAAACTCTTGAATGAACCAAAGTTGGTAATGGTGAATGTTCCTCCTTGAATTTCATCCGGCAACAATTTATTGGCGCGAGCCTTGTTTGCCATATTATTCACCGCTACAGCCAAACCGCTTAAGCTTAATTTATCCGCATCTTTTATTACGGGAACAATCAGGTTTCCATCATTCAGAGAAACAGCAACACCGATGTTGATGCGTTTTTTCTCTATAATGTTATACCCGTCCACAGAGGAGTTGATGCGAGGGAAATCCTTCAATGCTTTTGCTGTTGCTTCAACTATCGGTGACATATATGTAAGGCTTACACCTTCGCGTTTCTTGAAGGTATCTTTGTTTTGTTCACGCCAGTTTACTAGTTTGGTTACGTCTACTTCTATCACATTGGTAACATGCGGAGATATCTTTTTAGAAGCAACCATTCGGTCGGCTATAATACGACGTATGGCATCCATCGGAATCACCTGATCCCCATCTGCAACTTGTACAGGCGCTGCCTTTGGTGCACTTTCTTGTGATGGTGACGGAGCTGCAGGTGTAGACGTTTTTGCAGCCGGTGCCGGTGTTGTTGATACTCCTTTTTTCTTATTGTCGATGTATAGCTCAATATCACGTTTGCTGAGGCGTCCTTCGTAACCTGTTCCGGGTACAGTATCAAGCTCACTTTGACTGATTCCCGCGTCTTTTGCTTTCTGTAGAACAACAGGAGAATACCATCTGTCTGCTGTGCCTTTACTTACTTTTTCTTCCGATACTTTCGCAGGTGCGGTCGGAGTTGCTTTTTCTTCAGCCTTAGCTGGTGCAGGAGCAGGAGCCGGTGTCGGTTCTTCTTGTTTTGCAGCTTCAGTACTTGGTTCTTCTTCGCCTTCTTCACCTTCCAGTTCAACGATAGCTACAACAGTACCTACAGATACTGTATCTCCTTCTTTGAATAATATTTCAAGAATTTTCCCTGATACAGGAGATGGAATTTCCGCACTGAC
>NZ_JAIXHZ010000201.1:0-3094 GCF_043392705.1 Dysgonomonas sp. Shenzhen-Wh21 | reverse complement strand
ATCATATATAATTTGCTCATTCGGCTTCAATATCATAGATTGTACAGGGCCCGTTTTTGTTTCTACTTTTATCTTACCCTCTTCTAATGTTGCTGTTATTTTTGGTAAGTCTAAATAAGCCCTAACATTAAATATTGTTCCCAATGCTTCAATATTCAAATTGTTTGTACTTACGATAAAACGTTTATCCGGATTTTTAGTTACGGAGAAATTAGCTTCACCATTGAGATAAATAGTGCGTGTATCTCCTACAAATTTTTCGGGATATATTATTATTGATCCTGAATTCACCCATACCTCGCTGCTATCCGGTAAAACAATTAATTTTTTTTCGCCATAAGGAACAAAGCATTCTACCATATTCACATTTTTAACCGAATATTTCTGTGTCAGGAAATATGTAAGATATGAACATAGTATAGGAATCATAATCATGGCGGCAATACGCACAATGTAAGAGTAATTGATTCTCTTAATTCTATGTCTTGCATTCATTTTTTGATGCAACAGCTCTAAATCTCTTATTGTAGATTCATCAGCCTCCGCATTTATATTATTCCATATATTTTCAAGAGATGCATTTTTATCTTCAACATTGTCTGAATTTATCAGCCATTGTCTGAATTTATACTGGATATTCTTGGGAAGAATATTCTCTGTATATCTTCTTATAAGTAGATCGATGTGCTTTTTATGCATTTCTTTGGCTTTTATTACTTAGACTGTAATAAGGAAATAAACACGTAGTCGGTAATTCTTTTTTTTAGTAAAAAAATAAAACTATGTTCATGAGTAGTTTTCTAATATCTTTTAATGCACTGGAAATGTGGGTCTCTACCGTTCTTTTGCTAATTTCTAATTTTATAGAAATTTCCTCGTTTGTGAATCCTTCTTTACGGCTCATTTTATATATTTTCTTTCGTTGCTCAGGCATTGATTCAACTAATGTATCAATAAGCATTTCCAAATCACGAGCCTCAATTGACTCTTCCAATGAATCGAAGTCTTTTATTTTATACTCTCGCTCGTAATCATCAAAGAGTGCATTCTCCTTAAAAAAATCGAAGACCGCATTTTTGGACATTTGGAATAAGTATGTTCTGAAATATTGAATTTCGGGGAGCTTCTCTCTATTGTTCCATATTTTAAGAAATATATCTTGAGATAAATCTCGAGCATCTTCTTCATTCTTTACTAAACTCATTATAAAATTTTTCACTCGAGGATAATGAAGAATAAAAAGAGAATCGAAAGCTTTTGTATTTCCTTTCGAAATATTTAAAAGATACTCTTTTTCTATGTCCATACGATCTAGAATAGATAAAAAACGAAATCTGGGATATATAGAAATGACAATAACTATCTATCGGCACAAAGCTAGTAAGTTTTATGTTTGCAGCATAACAACTAAAATAAATTAACAACTTATATTTGTTCTTAAGGTTAGTCTTTTTCTCGTTTTTCAATTCAGAAAAAGTAATGGCTTAAATATATTTCCCATATATAAAAAATAGACTCTTTTTAAGACAAGGATATACGATGACCACATTGGCACACTCGGATCAATAAATTCGAGATATTGGAACGAATCCTCAAGCAGATCAAGCCTGTCTTTTATGAAAGGAGTATGAAATCCAGATTGATATGGTAAAACCTGAAAGAAAATATCTTCCTGCCTAAGAGATTCGGACAACTTCTTAAGAGCATCTTCGGTAGCGCATAATAATACTTGATTCGGACAATTATCATTAGACAAGTAAAGATTAGGTATTGAGTCCAAATACTTCTTAACCCTCTCCCGCCCTACACTGACAGCAATAAAGAAAACGCCATCTATTTTATATTTACTAGCATCTAAGCAGTTGATAAGTTTCTTGATTGATTTACCTGATATCATACCTGATGCTTCCACACCGAACCACTCACCTAAGCTGTGTCCGACGTTCATATCTGATTTTATATTTAATGCCTTCAACGACATATCCATCGCTTTGTTGATACGATACAATCTTAAGACATTGTCTATAATTTTACTTTCTGCTGATCTGTATTCCTCTTCAGGTAAAGAAAATTTAAAATAGTTGATCAGGCTCTCTATTTCTGGGTTCACTCCGGGATCATAGCCCGGATACATAAAAGCAATCTTTCCTCCATTCTTTATAAGTGGTTTATTTGTAAACCAAATATCTTGACGCCCTTTCCATATTAAATCTTTTTCAATAAATTTTATAGCTTTTTCTATCCTATCGGTCGTTGGATTGAATAGAACCAAACGGTAGTCTCCTTCTTGATTAAAAGATGCTGTTTGTCCATTACGTAAAGTCTTTATTAACTCTTCTTTGGAGGTAGAGCTAATCGCTATTACTTTATCTTGAAATGGGCTTTTCTCAACATCATCGTCTAAAGATCGTTTTTCTCCGTATGCTTCTAAGATCACATGTGCATTTATTCCTCCAAAGCCAAAAGCATTTACCCCAGCAACTAATGGGTACTTATTTTCATCCCAATCCTGAAGTTTCTGTACAGGTTTGAAACGGGTATTTTCTATCCCCTTTAATGGATGCTCACAATGTAATGTTGGAGGAATTTTTCTAGTATATAATGCTAAAACTGTTTTAATCAAGCCAAGAATACCTGCGGCAGGCATAACATGACCAATATTAGATTTTACAGAACCAATCAGTACATCTTTGTCACATTCTTCTTTTGGAAACACTTCTGATAAAGTTTGTAACTCTGTCTTATCTCCTATCGTTGTAGCAGTACCATGCGCTTCTAAATAACCAATTTTAGATTTGTCTAAATCTCTATTAGCCCAAGCTGTTTCTATAGCAAGTTTTTGTCCCTTTACTGATGGAGCCATTACGGCAACTCCTGATCCATCACTACTCACTCCTACCCCTTTGATGACTGCATAAATACGATCTTTATCTGCAATAGCCTTATCCAACGTTTTTAGAACAACGAAACCGCTACCTTCACCAATCAGTAGACCATCCGCATTTTCGCTAAATGGACAGATACGTTGTTTATGAGATAGAGCTCCAAGTTGTGAAAAAATACTCCAAAACGGAGCATTATGACCAACATGAAC
>NZ_JAIXHZ010000200.1:0-2830 GCF_043392705.1 Dysgonomonas sp. Shenzhen-Wh21 | reverse complement strand
ACTGACCTGTATTTGTTTTTTGTAAAAGTATAACAATGAAGTAAGTCTAGGATTTGCCCTAAAGAGACAGACACTTTTATACTTCATTGTTATACTTTTACAAAAAACAAATACAGGTCAGTAGTACATAAGAAAAACTAAATAAAGTTTCGATCATACTATATTCCACGTTATTTGATAAATGTTTTTATTTTACAAATCGGGAAATATATAGTGGCAAAACATTTGACGCCATTAAACTATTATACCCTTATTGGTGTTTTTATAAGCATCTTTTTGATAGTATTTATAAACATAGTTTCCTCTTTTTAATACATTGTATACAATGGATATGAAGTATAGACAATATTCCAAGGATGAACTGATACAGCGCATAAAAGATCTAGAATATGACAATTTTGCATTACAAAAAGAATTAATAAACAAATATGTAGGGAATGTATCGTATAGTAATACGGAGGAGACCAATGTAAATCTGTTGCATGATAGAGAAAGAGCCTTTGAGATTTTACTAAAAACCTGCGATTCGCTTTTTTTATTCCGCTACGATGGTACTTGCGTAGATTGTATCATAAAATCAAATCACTGGTTTCTAAAATCTGAACAAATTGTAGGGCAGAATATTTTTGACATACTCCCCAAAGAAACGGCATTAAATTTTAAAGCTCATTTTGATGATGTTGTTGCAAATGGGGGGACTTCAAGTCAGAACTACGACCTTCCTTTAAAAAGAAATACTATATACTTCAAGTGTATTATACAACTTTACGACAAGGAGTTTGTCCTTTGTCAATATCGCGATATAACTCAGCGCAGCCAGATGAAAAAGAGGTTAGATAACGCTAACCGAAAGTTAAAAGAAACACAAAAAATAGCAAAAATAGGACATTGGAAATATAATCCTCAAGTAGGTATGTTGTATTATTCCGGATTTGGGAATATATTCTCTATAGTGGAAGAAGAAGCAATTATATCTATTGATGAATATTCCTCTAAAATACACCCGGCCGACAAAGAAGCATTTATAGATTATTTGAATGGCAGGATTTACAACGGCAAATATCTGGACTATAGACGAGTTTACACGAAAGACAATTACTCTATTGTTTCTTATATAAGAACACAAATCACCAGTGTATACGAATATAAAGGGGAAACAATCATAGAAGGTTATGTCCAAAACATAGACGATGTTATAAAAAACCGTTGGGAATATGAAACAGTAAACTTCATGAATAATGTGACAAGCGATCATATTTTTGGAGTCTTTATGGAAGATGGTCAATTAATTTTTGCCAATCAACAATTTCTACTTCACAACAATATATCGAAAGACAAGGATATTTCAGACTACAAAATAACAGAACTGAAGCAGCTTAGTTTAGAACAATGGGACCTGATTCTAAAAAAACTAGAATCGAATGAAAGCTATAAGTATAACATAATTTATACAGATAGTGAAACTGAAAAAACGTCCTACTTTGATTGCATCTCGTATTTAACAAGAGATACTTTCGGTACAAAATTTATATGGAGTTACTGGTCGAATACCACAAAGCAGAAGTATGCAGAGATTGAGAGCAAAAATACTCGCAATCTCATGAATATGGTTTTAGATAATATGCCTATTTCTGTATTCATTAAAAACCCATTGAACGACTATAAATATATATATTGGAATAAGATATCGACGCAATTCTATCTCGTTCAAAACGATGACTTTTCCGATAAAACGGACTTTGACATTTTCCCAAAAGAAGTGGCAGAAAGATATCGAGCTGAAGATATAGCAGTATTTGAGACTGGTGTTCCCCAAAGAGTATTTCAAGAACTTGTAGATGATGAAGGAAATATCCGATATGTAGATATTCTTAAAATACGATTAAATAGTGAAACTGATAATTCATCTCTAGTAATAGGTTTAGGCTGGGATATTACAGAACTTAAACAAATAGAAAAAGAGCTTACAACAGCAAAGTTGAAGGCTGAGCAGCTAGACAAACTAAAATCTGCATTTCTCTCTAATATGAGTCATGAAATACGTACACCTCTGAATGCAATATTAGGATTTTCTCGCATAATAGCAGAAACTGATGATCAGGAAAAACGAAACTATTATTTTAATTTCGTCGAGTCCAACAGTGGACGGTTACTGGGTTTAGTAAATGAAATTCTTGACTTTTCGAAAATAGAATCCGGCATTGTGGAGTTTGAACCAGAAGACTTTGATTTTGGTATGTTATGCTTGGAAATATATGAAACATATGCATCCCAATGCCATCCCGAAACAGAGCTTATCTATAATAATATAGGAGCAGAGCTATGGATACGATCCGACAGGAACAGAATACATCAAGTTCTATCAAACCTGATTATTAATGCTCAGAAATTCACAAAAAAAGGATATATAAAATATGGATTTGAGGTTATAGACAATAACGTCAAAGTTTATGTAGATGATAGTGGAATAGGAATAGTCGAGGATCAATTAGATAAAATATTCGAACGATTTATGCAAGTTGATAGCAATGCTATTGGAACCGGTTTGGGTTTAGCTATTTGTCGTTCCATCGTAGAACGTCTTGGTGGAGAAATATCCGTTACATCTGAATTGCAAAAAGGATCTTGCTTCACATTTACATTGCCATACGAACCGATAAGAAATTGGGAAGCAGAGAAAGGCAACTCCGAAAATTCGGTCAAGCCTTATTCCTTCGAGCAGAATTGTACGATTTTAGTCGCCGATGATGACGACAATAGTTATCAACTGATAGACGCAATGATAGGAGAAGAGTATGCTTTGATACAGGGGCTAAATGGAATGGAGGCT
>NZ_JAIXHZ010000199.1:0-10214 GCF_043392705.1 Dysgonomonas sp. Shenzhen-Wh21 | reverse complement strand
AAATCTGCCAACGAGATAGAAAAAGAAGTACAACCAATAGAGGAATAATGCGATGGATAACAACTATACAGATGGTTTCCTAATTGGATTACTCGATTTCTTTATTTGGGCTAAATGGCTTTTAGCATTGGCTTTTCTTTTGACAATGGCAGATTTAAAGTTTGGCATATCGGCAGCTAAATATCGAAATGAGATAGTGAAGCGATCGAGAGCTGTGAGGCGCACACTCGATAAGATAACAAACTATTGTCTTTGGATCATATTGGCATATACTTTCGGTCAAGCATTCGGTCAACCGTTCGGAATTGATCTATTACCGCTTATTATCTTACTAGTCATTTATGGTGTTGAGCTTGAAAGTATTTATGT
Source organism: Dysgonomonas sp. Shenzhen-Wh21 (assembly GCF_043392705.1). Classification (NCBI taxonomy): domain Bacteria; kingdom Pseudomonadati; phylum Bacteroidota; class Bacteroidia; order Bacteroidales; family Dysgonomonadaceae; genus Dysgonomonas; species Dysgonomonas sp. Shenzhen-Wh21. The sequence continues at coordinate 9,845 of NZ_JAIXHZ010000199.1, read as the reverse complement.
GAACTACTTTGCTGCTAGAGGCAAAAAGGTAAAAGTAAATGTATTTAAATTCTTTGGGAAGAAAGCCGATATAATAGAAGTAGAAGAAAAGGAGGATAATAATGGCAACTAAAAAACAGATTGATTTTGTCAAGGCGGTTTATCCGGCAGCAGAGAGACTGCATGAAGAAAAGCCAAACGATTCAATACATCCGATCTTTGAAACTATGCAAGCAGCTTTGGAACGTGGATGGAGTTTAGAAGGGAAACTCCCGAATAATTTATTCGGGATAACTAAAGGTAGTTCTTGGGCTGGAAAAACACAGTTGGTGAGAACAACAGAATTTTTCAGCAATCCGAATGTAGCTTTTAAGTCACCTGAAATGGTTGTGGGTACTCCTGAAAGGCTATCGAACGGTAATTACAAATACATAGTGTATCGTTTGTTCCGAGTCTATGACACTTTAGAGGATTGTTTGTATGATCATCAGGCTTTGTTCCGCAAATCGGGTTATGCTGATGCCTGGCCATATAGGAATGATCCGCGCGAATTTGTGAAAAGGTTAATGGATGATACCGGTTGGAAATATGCAACAGGGCCCGAATATGTAAAGACTGCTCTGTCAATGATAAATACAGTAGAACAAATCGTAAAAGAAGAAGGATTATGAAAAAAGCAACTTTAATAGTTCTCTCTGGAATTGTCTGTCTGATTATTGGCTTCTTTATCGGTCGATCATCTATTGATTCCGAACCGAAGAAAGAATATATAAAAGGTGAAACGCTTACAGGATCAGTAAGTCCGACGCAGTTTGAACCGATAAAAGAAGAAAAGCCGGATAAACCTCTGTTACCCTTTATTCAGTACAGAGATACAGGTAGTGTGAGATATATGCCTATCGATTCAGCAGCTTATGCAAAACTTGTTATTGCTGATTATGAACTAAAGCGAACATATAAGCTTACGGCCTTCGATAATAAGACACATGGGAAGCTTGATTTATTCCCGGTTATTCAATATAACAAACTATCGGCTTTAGATTATAACTTCACTCCGGTAATAGAACGCCAGACAATTTATAAGACTAAAATATGGCAGCCGTTTATCTCTGCGTCTTACTCTACTTTAAATTATATCGGTGTTGGAGGAGGAATATTCTATCACAATCTAGGATTCGAATATCAATATCAAAAAAGTTTAGGTAGTCAGAGCAACGGACATCTGTTAGGTGTGAAGTATAAGTTTTAATTGTATAGGTTGAGGTTGTTATTGGAGCCGTTTATCAAAAAAAGATAGGCGGCTTTATTAATTTTCCATTAAAACTCAAACATTTTTTATGCATTTAGAATGTATTTTAAAATAATTTAATACATTTGAAGAAGTATTCAGAAGAGAAAAGCAAAGTAATTAAAAGGACGAATTAACTTTTTAAATAATTACTTATGAATATACATTTCAATTTCTTACACTGGATATTCGCTTATATAAATCTAAAAGGGGTACATTAACCTTCCATCCCATTAAATACTTTATATGTAAGAACAACTGTGCTAAATCTAAAAAATAGCAACAGAAGGGATATCTTTTTATAATCCGGAATTAACGCTTAATATTTGATATAACATGAAAGCAATTGCATTAACATTGGCAAGTGTTTTCGGATGTGCTTTTTCTTTGTCAGCACAGCTGAACACTTCTCACAACCAATACCGCGCGGGCGATATACTGGTCAAACAGCAGGTAGAGTATATAAACCCCGGAGAAAGCGGAACCAACAAGCTCTGGGATTTCAGTAAACTCAAATCCGTCAACGATGAATATACCCTTATCTATTCTCTTCCCCCCTTGGAAGGAGACAGTGTGTATATACTGGGTAATACCCGCTATTTGAAGAAGAAAGTATCAGACAATGAACTGATCGTCGGTACAGAACACAACACGATGTACTATTATCATTTAACAAATGATTCTCTTTTGCAAAGAGGACATGAAAACCCTTCGGTGGTATTAAACTATACCGATCCTATGCTACTGGTACATTTCCCGTTAAACTACGGGCAAAAATCTTCATCAGACTACAGATCAAAGGGAGTTTATTCCTCTACAGTGGATATTCAGACACAAGGGACAATGATTACTACAGCTGATGCTTATGGAAAGATGGTTCTTCCTTCGGGAGATACCCTTAGCCCTGTACTCAGGGTAAAGACCTTACAAACAATTTTTGATGTGCCTCAGGAAGGCAGTTATGTGACAAGTGAAACAGACAATTCAGGTAAGCAACTTGAAACCTGCCGTTGGTATAGCAAAGGGTATCGTTACCCTGTCTTTGAAACCATAAAGAATATCAACCTGAAGGACAGTACGGAGATCTTTAAGACAGCTTTCTTCTTTCCACCTCAGGATCATTTATATCTGGACACCGATCCCGAAAATCAGGCACTGCTGGATGAACTGTGGAAGGAGCCAAAAGACAACAATCAGAATGCAGATAAAGAACAAGTCAAAACTGTCACATTGGAAGATGTGATGACTTGCAGGCTGTATCCGAACCCGGTGGAATCATTCTTGAACATAGAATATGAATTAAAGGAAGATGTAAAAGTATCTTTTGAGTTGTATTCATTGGAAGGCATGCCTGTAAAGAAGATTGCGGCAAAGAACAGGACTAAAGGCACATATTATGAAACAATCGACTGTTCGTCGTTGTATCCAAAAAACTATGCGTTCAGGATTACAGCTAATGGTGTGTTTGTAAATGAAATTATTATTAAAAAGTAAAAAATAATACTATGAAAAAGTATCTATGTTTCCTTATAATCTTTTTTACTTTCTTAGATGTTTATAGCCAAATTAATAATGGGCTCCAAGCTCCTGATATACTACCAAAATCTCCGGAGGTGGCAGGATTGGAAAAGTACGGAGAGTATCCAGTCAGTGAATATACAGGGATACCATCTATAGATATTCCTCTATATACGGTGAAAGCAAAAGGTATAGAAGTTCCAATTTCACTTAATTATCATGCTACAGGCATACAGGTGACCCAAGAGGCTACTTGGGCCGGTTTAGGGTGGAACCTTATGGTTGGAGGCAGTATTTCTCAACTTGCAGTGGGAAAGGCTGACAAAGTTTCGTATGCAACTGCTTCAGACTGGACTAAAATGATAAACTATAGTAAAACAACATCCTATGCTCCGGATTATCTTGCCAGAGGGTTTTCTGAAGTTGGATTTAGGTGGGCTGCATGCGTTGCTCCAGATAATTCTCCGACAACAGATGATATGCTAAGAGAGGCCTCATATGGATCAGGAGAAAGAGATATCTATAATGTTAATTTCTTAGGGAAATCATTTCGGTTCACTAAACATCCTTATAATGGGACTTTTGTATATAATGGGGAAAAGAACAAGTATAAAATAGAAATGCTCAGCTCTGGAAGTTCTTGGCGAATTACCGACGAACAAGGCTATATCTATGAATTTAGTGCCCGAGAAGAAGCTAATCAAGGAGATATCAATAGTACATTCACATGGTATCTTACCGACATTTATTATCAATGGAGACCATTAATAAAAATATATTATGATTATTCAGGATCAGTAAATCAGCTCCCAATAATTAGAGATATAATTAAGCAAGAAAAAGTACTACCCGAATCTACTCCTACAGCAATGGATAACAATTATGAATTGTCTAGAGATATATCTTATCCTGGTACTCACAAGCAATTATATCCCTCTTCCATTGTAGGGCTTTTGGATAGTGTTGTATTTACCGTAAAGAGTAGGATTGACCTGGACAATGGACTCGCACTAGATGAAATAAAAGTATTTGATCGTTCCAGTAAAGTTGTTCGTAAGCAGTACAAATTTGAGCATGATTATTTTACAGGTACGACGGTTGGAGAAAGTGGTCTGGACATTAATCGTAATTTAAAACGTTTGAAATTAGTGAAGCTATATCGAAAGGATATTAATACAAGTTTACAGGCATATCTGTTCACTTATAATGAATCCCGACCATTACCAAATAAAGTCTCATTTTCACAAGATTATTGGGGCTTTTATAATGGGCAGGAGAACCGTCTTGTTGGGGGAGAATTTCAAGAAATCAACATTGTGGGTAAAGTATACCAGAAAACCCATACACTTATCTCAGATCCGATTGTTCTATCTTTAAATGAAAGCTTACCATCCAGTATGTTTAATGTAAGGCTTTCTGCAAGTCCATTTGTTACTTTTGCTAATAGAAGATCCAGCAAAGTGCATATTACTACCGGTATGTTGAAGAGTATTATATACCCCACAGGCGGAAAGACGGAATTTGTATTTGAACCACATGTTGTAGGTAATGGATACTATCCGGATGCTAACGTGAGTGGAGCCGGTATAGAATTCAGTAAAAGCATATCAAATTTTGGAGCTTCTTCGACAATGAAATATGTTGGGCTTAGTATCGATCAAGAATGCAGAGTACATGTTAAAGGTGCTATTTATGCTCCGAATGTAACGAGTACGATGCAACTGGAACAATTTTATATAGCAGTATATTCAAATGGTCAACTTATCAAAAAATACTTTGATTTTTTGACTGATCAGGATAAAATTGATTTCAATAACGGAAAAAGGACTTTTCCTTTTGAGTATTATTTTTTTCTGCCGGCAGGTACGATCGAGATGCGATCTTATATTCCTACAGGTTTATCTCCAGCGAATGGTATTAGTGCGACAATTACCCATTTGTATACAGATGTAGATAAGTTAAAGAAGGCGGAGTCCATAGCAGGAGGTGTAAGAGTAAAAAGCATTACCAACTATGATGAAAATAATATTGTAACATCAGTAAAAAATTATAAGTATATAACTACAGGAGGTAAACCGAGTGGTAAGTTGATCAACCCGATGAAGTTTTATAATAAATCTAATTATATAACATTTAAACAAGAACTTATTTACCAACCGCCTCCGCAACAAAGTTATTATTTTACTACAAGAAACTCCATCAACTCATATGAAATATGTTCCTCGAATCTTTACAGTTATTCAGCAAGCGGGTGTGATAATGCCGTGGTAGGCTATAACCGGGTTGAAATAGAGATGACTTCACAAGATGGCAATAGCCGTAATGGAAGAAAAATTGTAGAATTTATAAATTCTACAAATAGTGGTTCGGGGTCAAAATTTTTCATGGTATCTGAACCAAAAGCTATACCATTGAATGGAAAACAAACTGCAACGATATTGTTGGATAATAACAATGATACCATCAGTGTTGAGCGAAACAGTTACTCTTTAGAGAATTTCGAATCAAACTTAATAAATGTATGGGTAGAAGATAAATATAGAGGATTTAGGGTTGAATGCGGAACAGGTGGTCTAGCATTTGTTCCAAATGTTCCGATAGGAGCAGGCGAAAGATTTAATATAATTGTTTACCCTACTAATAGTTATACTGTTCAACTAAAAAACCATTCAAGGTATGACTATTTCGGAAATAATAAAATATATACGACTACAAGCTACGAGTATGATCCTTCCAATTATCAGCCCAAGAAAATTACAGAATCCCTTGGAGATAAAATCAGGACAAAAGAATATCAATATGCATCAAGTATTATAGATCCCCTGACTAAGAGTAAGCTGGTAGATAAAAATATGATCAGTGTTCCTGTAAACGAATCGGATTATCTCAATTCTATATTAACACGCTCAAAAGAAACATCTTATTGGACTTGGAATAGTGATCTACTGGTAGCTCCGACCTCTGTAAAATTAAACCATGGGAATTCAACCCTATTTGAAAAATTAACTTTTTCAAAATATGATTCTTATTTGAACCCGTTAGAGTATGCCTTGAATGACGGAACTAAAGTTACCTATCTTTGGGGGTACAATTACCAATATCCGATTGCAGAGATAAAAAACGCGACCTATGATCAAATAGCAGCGATCATTCCTTTAGCAACATTGGAAGGAATTGCAAAAAAAATGACACCATCGGATGCTGACTTTAAATTAATAACAGATCTGCAAAGTAATACTACCTTGAAAGATGTACACGTCACGGCCTTCAAGTATAGGTCACTCGTAGGACTTATTCAGCGAATAGAACCTAATGGCACTATTACCTACTATGATTATGACCAATTAAATAATCTGAAGGAGGTGTATATAATGGAAAACGGAGCGAAGAAAATCATACAGGCAAGCGATTATTTCTATAAAAACAAGTAAGGTGTAAAACTATGAAAAAGATAATTATATATATACTAGTCAGCTTGACATTTGTATTAGAAGCATATGCTCAGCCTTCCCCAACAAACTATATTGGGGATATTATGAAAGACAAAGTCTATACCATGGAAAGAGCCTCAAGTAGTGATCCCTCTGGTTATTTTTTAGGATTTTCTTTAGATGGTAATTATGAAATTACAGTAACTGCAAATGGAACGGTTTTAGTAGCTTGTCTTTGGATAAAACCTGATCCTTTGTGTAAATCTGGATATCAGCTAGACAAACCATTTATCTTATCATCGGGTAACTATATATTAAATATTCAAAATTTTGCAGTAGGAGCCAAATTGACTATTAAATTCAGAGATACGAGCAATACAGAGGAACCACCCATTGAACCTATTACGTATGTTCCACCTCAAAATATAGTATCTACAGGTCCAAACTATATACGTACTACCACCCCTCTAATAGCAAAATCGACAGTGAACTACAACACAAGTGAGGAGATGGTGACCATGCAATATTTTGATGGTTTGGGACGTCCGGTGGAAACTGTTCAACGTGGAATCACTACTACAGGTAAAGATTTGGTTGCCATTCAGGAGTATGATAATCTGGGAAGACAAACAAGTACATGGTTGCCGGTAGCTATTGCATCCAATAATGGAGCTTTTGCAGATCTAACGAAAGTGAAGGCTAACATAAATGCTATTTATCCAAGTGAGACCGCTCCATTCTCCAAGCCTGTATATGACCTGTCTCCTCTGAACCGCACTTTGGCCCAATATGGACCTGGGGCTGATTGGCAGAATAATAATAAGGCTATATGGACTGGTTATTTAACTAACAAGGCGAAATCTGGGACTACATGGGCTGATGCCGATTCGTTGGTCTGTGCTAAATATATATCTACCGATGACAGAAAAATGATAAGCATATACCGTACAGATAATTATCCGGCAAATGAACTTTATATTACCCGAACAAAAGATGAAAACGGAAATACTGCTTATGAGTTTAAAAATAAATTGGGGCAAGTAATTCTTACACGCCAAATAAATGCAGGAAAGTCCTTTGATACGAACTATATTTATGATAGTTATGGGAATCTAAGAGTCGTATTGCCGCCGGAAGCATCAGCCATTTTGTTAAGTGCAACTTCTTCCACTCCATGGACAGAAACAAATACGAACTTGAAACTATGGGCATATCTGTATAAATATGATAATTTAGATCGTTGCATCTCTAAAAAGTTGCCTGGATGCGATTGGATTTATTATGTCTATGATAAAGCAGACCGGCTGATCTTTACGCAAGACGGGGAACAACGGGCAAAGACCTCGTCTCCCGAATGGACTTTTAATAAATACGACGCCTTCGGCCGGTTGATTATCTCAGGGATATATCGTACAGCTTCCACCCATGAGGCGATGCTAACAACTTATTCTACAATGCTTTTTACGGAGACACCAGGAAGCGGAAACTTTGGATATAGCTGGACCACATTGGCGAGTATTCCGGTAGATGATGTATTGCTTATAAACTACTACGATGACTATGAAGCCATGTTAAAAACAAATTCTTACTATAAAACGAATTTGGATTACAATATAGAATCGGGGTATGGGATCCGGCATTCAAGTGCCAAAGGATTGCTGGTGGGAACTCGGGTAAAGCTGATGGGCTCGGATGGGAAATCCAATAATACCTTGGAAGGACAGATTGCTACGGCTATGTACTACGATACACGAGGGCGGGTGATTCAGACCAAATCGACCAATCATCTTGGTGGTCTTGAAAAGGAATATATAGCTTATAACTTCACCGGTCAACCCTCTCAGAAGAAACATGTTCACTCAGCTACTGGAAAGAGCACCCAAACAGAAGTATACGCTTACACTTATGACCATGCAGGACGATTGAAGAAAGAGACCTATCAGCTCAATGGGGCTACTGCTGTAACCCTTGCTGAAAATACGTATGATGAACTGGGCAGACTCAAAACCAACCAAAAAGGCGGATTAGCAAATGCCTTGTCTACCTATGGTTATAACATCCGTTCGTGGACAAAATCAATAAACAGTCCGTTATTTACACAAACGTTGTATTATAATGACGTTTATGGAGGTAGTACGAAACAATACAATGGAAATATCAGTGCAATGAACTGGCAGGTAAATGATGGTGGCTCATTGCTGGGGTATACTTTTAGCTATGATAACCTTTCAAGATTAACATCAGCCGTTTATCTTGTCAATGGAGCTGTCAGTACAGCTCATACTGACTATAAGACATCCTATAGCTATGACAAACATGGCAATATGAAAACCTTGACACGCGGAGGGGTAATTACAGCTACCACAAATGGGCTGATAGATAACCTGACAATGACCTATACCGGAAATCAGTTGATTAAAGTTGACGATGCCATAGGAACCATCAGCCTAGCCGAATCGATGGACTTTAAGAATTATAGTAATGTAGCCACAGAGTATGCCTATAATGCTAACGGGACGATGACAAAAGATTTAAACAAAGGAATAACAGAGATTCAATACAATTCCTTAAATTTGCCACGACAGATGGATATCAAGAGTCCCGTTGCGGAGGCAAGGAACGAATATACCTATTCGGCAGGAGGTCAAAAACTGAAAGTTGTTCAGAAATGGAATCCAAACTATTCTACAACCCCGGTTATTGGTTCGGCAATCAATACAGCAGCATTGACCCAGACCCAGACAACCGATTATGTGGGCAATAAGATTTATGAGAATGGAACCTTAAAGCGTATACTGATTGACGGTGGATATATAGAAGGAGGCGTATATCATTATTATCTGACAGATCATCTAGGTAATAACCGTGTAGTATTAAATGCCAGCGGAACATTGGTTCAGAAAAATCACTATTACCCTTTTGGTTCTATCTTTGCCGGAACCACCGGACCTGATAAGCAGCCGTACAAGTACAATGGCAAGGAACTGGACCAGATGCACGGATTGAACTTGTATGATTATTCGGCAAGGTATTATGAAAGCGCAATAGGAAGGTTTACGTGTGTTGATCCACATGCGGAAAAATATTATTCAATATCGCCGTATGCATATTGCTATAATAATCCGTTGAGATTTGTAGATAAGGATGGACGTGATCCTGGTGATCCTCCTAATAAAAAACAAAAAGAAGCATCAGCTATACCTATTGCTGTTATGTCAGGTTCAGCCGGTATTACTGTTTCTCCATTAGTTGTAATTTTGGCATTCCCACTTATAATGACAGGAGATACAACCGATAAATATCAACGTGAAGCCTGGAGGGAACAAAAGAAGAGGGATAGGAAAGCAAAAGAAGCATTAGATGCAGCTCAGGTCGCTGTAGGTAAAGCCATAATAGATAATCTTCCTGATCCAAATTTAGATGATGGAGGTGGGCCTAAACGTCCGTTAACTCCTTTAGAGAAAATTATTGCTTATCTTGTAGCGGGAGCAGGTATATGGCAACAAATATCGAATCCAGATCCTAGTCAAGATGCATATGATGCTGCATTAGAGGCCGCCAGGAAACAGCCACAGCCGCAGCCGCAGCCACAGCCACAGCCGCAGCCGCAGCCACAGCCACAGCCGCAG
>NZ_JAIXHZ010000198.1:0-9245 GCF_043392705.1 Dysgonomonas sp. Shenzhen-Wh21 | reverse complement strand
CTTAATAAAATTTATTTAAGGTTTAACTATATGTCGGTTGTCTAGTTTTTCGAGTTTCTAAATAAGAGTTTTATAATGACAAAAGAATTGGTAAACTCATTATATTTGTAAAGAAAAGATGAAGAAATGAGGAACAATATAAAGATCAATTTTATTCTACCATTCAAACCTCGTCGCCCGGCAGGTGGATTTAGGGTTATGTACGAATATGCAAATCGCCTGGCTTATATGGGCTATCAAGTTCATCTAACATTTCCTATTAAAACAAAGTATATGAAGTACCGCTTACCATGCTTCGTACGCAGTATTTTATCTAAAATAGAACGTTTTGATAGAAATAAATGGTTCGAGTTTGATTCGGATATTACGATGTCTTATGTGAAAGAAGTAAGGGATAAGTATGTTGTTGATGCTGATATTGTTATTGCTACTTGGTGGTCTACAGTTTTGGATATGGGAACATTATCTCCTCAAAAAGGCAAAAAAATCAATCTTATACAAGGTTATGAAAATTGGGAAGGACATGAAGATTTACTCTACTCTTCGTACAATTTGAAAGATACAGTTAATATCGTTGTTGCTTCTTATTTAAAAAAAATAGTAGCTAAACATACCAACAATAGAGTAGAATTGATTGAAAATGGAGTTGACAACAATGTATATTACATTAAGGAAAGAATAGAGAATAGAGAGATTGCAACCGTTGCTATGATGTATTCTGTTCAAGAAATAAAAGGTTCTAAATATGGGTTGGAAGCACTACATCTTGTAAAAGAGCAGATTTCCGAGCTTAAGGTTGATTTATTCGGCATTTATCCCTCACCTGAAGATTTGCCCGACTGGATTCATTATCATAGAGATCCGGATGATTTGTGTGCGATTTATAATCGTAACTCGATATTTATATCCAATAGTTTTACAGAGGGGTTTGGCTTGGTCTCTGTAGAGTCTATGTTTTGTGGATGTACCCTTATTTGCACCGATATAGAAGGGCATAAGGAGTATGCGGTTGAAGGAGAAACGGCATTGTTGGTAGAAACAGGTGATGCGAAAAGTATGGCTGATAAAATTTGCTATTTAATTAATGATAATGAGTATCGTATAGATTTGGCGAAAAGAGGACATGAATATGTGCTCCGGTTTAGTTGGGATAACGCTATAGAAAAAATGGAAACCATAATTAGAGGTTTGCTAGACTAAGGCATTAAGAGTGAATGATTAAAGTGAATAAAAGTTATTTTCTCTCATGGTTTGACTCTAAAACTTTTCATTATGCGGAGGAATGTTTGCATTGTTAAAATTACGTAAATAAAGGTTAATTTAATAAGATGTGTAAACGAATTATTTTCTTTATTGGGAAATTTTACAGCACTTCTTTATTAATCAGCGAACTCTTAAATCCTAGATAACATAAGACTTATAAGATTTTTTTCATTCAGATACCTGCTTTTTTTAGTTTCCGCTTCCTTTCGTATATTTAATATTGATACTATTTCTTAAAAACTTATTTTTTTTTCTTTAGTCAAAAAAGATAAAAAATAAATTATCTTTGGCAGGAAATATCTTTTATAAAACATTATTTATTTTAACACAATGAAAATAAAAAGGAGTTTGCTCAGAATCCTTCACTCATTATTGGTTTCTATTTTAATTGTTTTTTTAGGTTCGTGTACGGGCTATAAACAGTTGCCCTATTTAAAGAATGCAGAAACAATTTCACCTGAAGTTTTATCAAGTGTAGCTGCTATTCATGAAGCAAAAATTATGCCCCATGATATAATTACCATTACTGTCAATTCTAATATACCTGGAGCTGCAACAGATTTCAATCTACCGATGGTACCTACTAATTTGAGCTCTGTAATACAGACAACGGCAACATATTCAAGTACAGCAGGGAGTTTGCAAAATTATTTGGTAGATAAAGACGGGAAAATAAACTTTCCAATATTAGGGCAATTAAGTATTGGAGGAATGACGTCTAAAGAGGCCCAAGATTACATCGTTTCGTTAATTTATCCACGGTATATAGCTGAAAAACCGGTTGTAAATGTTCGGTTCATAAATTTTGGAGTATCTGTTCTCGGCGAAGTAGCCAGACCCGGAGTATATACTACCCCCAATGGTCAAATGACGATCTTAGATGCTTTGGCTGCAGCCGGAGATATGACAATATATGGGCGTAGAGATAATGTGTTGTTGCTAAGAATACAAGAAAATGGAGAGATTGCAATGCATAGAATTGATATGCAAGATAAGAACTTAGTGCTTAATAAAGATCTCTTTTATTTACAACAAAATGACAAGTTATATGTTGAAACTAATAAAGCAAAAGGAAATAATTCTCGATTTGGAACCTTTGAATCGATTAGTTTATCCGCATTATCAATCGTAATTTCAGTAATTGCTATCATAACCCGCTAAATTAAATGGAAACCAATAAAAACTGGAAAGATACAAGTGCTTCTACTTCTGTAACCGATATTATATTTGATTATTTACGCTATTGGAAATGGTTTATTCTATCCATAACTGTATTTCTAATTATTGGCGTTACAATTATTCTTGTTACCCAAAAACAGTATAAATCTTCACTTTCTATATTATTGAACGAGGATAAAGGAACAGGTAAAGGAAATGCAGCCGCAGAGTTTGATTTAGAAGCTCTAGGTTTACTTTCTACAACAAACAATATAGAAAATGAAGTTGCAATTTTATCTTCTCCGGATTTGATGCGCTCTGTTGTAGATACATTGAATTTGCAAACTGTATATTATATTAATCAGAGACTTAGAAAGGTTGAGCTATACAATCAAACACCCTTCCATGTCACTTTAGAGCCTGCCGATAAAAAAGGAATAGGAAATATTCAATTCTATATACAGAAAAATGGAACCGGATATGAAATAAGCGGGATATATGAAGACCTCTTTGCATCAGAAGAGAAAAAGATAAATGAGAAATCTGAATCTCTTCCGAATGAAATAAAGTTAGAAGATGCTGCTATAAAGATTGAATTGACAGGTAAAAAAATAGTTGAACATGAAAAGTACTATGTTCAGATAAATGATATATATTCTACTGTTTCTGCTCTAAATAGCTCATTGTCTGTTTCGCCAACGAGTAAAACATCTTCTGTCCTTAATATCGGATTGATTGGCAATAATACAGCCAAGGGTGCAGCTGTTCTTAGAGAACTTGTTAAGCAGTATAATGAGATGAATGTAAACATAAAGAATGAAATTGCGTACAATACTGCAATCTTTATCAATGATCGATTGAAAGAAATATCTGTAGAACTAGGAGATGCTGAAGAGAATGTTGTTGATTTTAAACAAAAGAATCAAATAACAGATCTGAGTACAGAAGCACAGCTATTTGTACAACAAACGGGGCAAAATGAACAAAAATTACTGGAGGTAGAAACCCAACTCAATGTAATATCTTTGATAGAGCGTTTTGTACAAAATCCTGCAAATAAATTTTCTGTGATACCTAACATTGGAATTGCTGATCTAGGTTTAGCCCAGATAATAAATGAGTATAACAATAAGCTACTTGTTTCAGAAGTTCAGTTAAAAGGACTAGGTGAAGAGAATCCTACACGTATAAGACTAACTGATGATATAAATAATATGCGTAGTAGCATATCCAACTCTCTAAAAAATGTCAAGCAGACATATAATATATCGAAACAAGATTTATTGAAGCAATCATCATCTACAAAATCCAGAGTATTGTCAGTCCCTCAACAGGAAAGAGGACTCATAGAAAAAGTAAGGGAGCAACGGATTAAAGAGAATTTGTTTTTATTTCTGATGCAAAAGCGTGAAGAGACTAATTTGTCTATTGCTTCAACGGCGAATAAGGCACGTATAATAGTTTCTCCGCAAGAAGATATTCTTCCGATAGCCCCTAAGTCTAATATTATTCTCCTTTCGGTACTAATACTCGGATTTTTATGTCCGATTGTAATCATATATCTAATCAACCTATTCAAAGTTCAGATCAGAAGTAGGAGCGAACTTGAAGGGTTATCGGAAGTTCCTATTATCGGACAAATAGGGAGGAATGATATTAAAGATCAGGTAGTAATCAGGTCAAATCAAAGCTCAGGCATAGCTGAAATGTTCCGCTCATTAAGAAATAACTTAAACTTTATATTAAAGCATAAGGTAAATCAAACAATATTAGTGACTTCTACAGCTTCCGGTGAAGGAAAAACTTTTATAAGTGTCAACTTGTCTATGAGCTTTGCATTATCGGGTAAAAAAGTTTTAATAGTTGGAGGGGATATACGAAATCCGAAACTCAGAAATTATATTCAAATACCAAGAAATAAAGGTTTGAGTGATTACCTCGTCAGCGATGATTCTTGGCGAAACTATGTTAATGATTCAGGACTAAATGATAACTTGAAGGTGATGGTGGCCGGAACTATCCCGCCTAATCCGAATGAATTGTTGATGGAACCACGCTTAAAAGAGTTTATGCTCCAAGCAAGAGAAGAGTTTGATTTTGTAATATTTGATACTGCTCCGGTAGGATTAGTCTCGGATACATATCTAATTGATGAGTATGTTGATGTTACGTTGTACATTGTTAGAGAAAATGTAACACCTAGAGCTGCTGTAGACTTCATGAATATGCAAAAAGGTGAAGGTAAATTAATAAATATGTATTTGGTGCTCAATGATTCATATTTAGATAGTAGTTACAGATACGGATATGGAAAAGAATATGGATATGACTCAAAATCAAAAACTAGATAATTCAAGAATTCTTATTACCGGAGGAGCCGGCTTTATAGGTTCTAACCTTTGCGAAGAGTTATTAAAGTACAACTGTGAGGTTAACTGTTTTGATAATTTTTCTACAGGGAAAATGGAAAATATACTTCCATTCTTTGATAAAAAAAACTTCCGGTTAATAGTAGGGGATATTCGCAATTATGATGATTGTTTAAATGCAATACAAGGCGTTGATTACATCCTTCATGAAGCGGCTTTAGGCTCTGTTCCCCGTTCTATAAAAGACCCGATTACTAGTAACGAAGTGAATGTTTCGGGCTTCTTGAATATGCTGTTCGCAGCGAAAGAGGTTGGCGTTAAACGGTTCGTTTACGCTGCGAGCTCTTCCACATACGGAGATTCTGCCTCATTGCCCAAAGTAGAAGATGTTATCGGGAAACCGTTATCTCCATACGCAATAACTAAGTATGTTAATGAGCTTTATGCTGATGTGTTTTCTCGTACATACGGAATAGAATGTATTGGTCTCAGATATTTTAACGTGTTTGGAAAACGTCAGGATCCCAATGGGGCATATGCTGCCGTTATACCCTTATTCGTTAAGAAGTTAATCAATCACGAATCGCTCGTAATCAATGGTGACGGTGAGTATTCAAGGGATTTCACTTATGTAAAGAATGTAATACAGATGAACTTACTGGCTTTGACTACATCTAATTCCGCAGCATTAAATACAGTATATAATACAGCTTTTGGAGAACGAACAACTCTAAATCAATTGGTAGAATATCTAAAAGAATATCTGAGTGAGTATGATTCTCTGATTGCAAATGTGGATATTATACATGGCCCAAATAGAGTTGGTGACATACCTCACTCATTAGCAAGCATAGATAAAGCAAAAGCTTTGTTAGATTACAATCCGAAATATAGTATGAAAGAAGGATTGAAAGAGGCTGTAAAATGGTATTGGAGTAATTTAAAATAACACAAATGAACAAAATAAAAATAGCAATTATTGGCCTAGGGTATGTAGGCTTACCTTTAGCTAGGCTTTTTGCCACAAAATATCCGGTAGTCGGTTTTGATATTAATCAGGCACGCATTAAGGAATTAATGTCTGGTGTTGATCATACCTTAGAAGTAGAAGCGGATATTTTACAGTCTGTTTTGAAAAACGAGAATAGTGGCAATATTGGGTTATTTTGTTCTTGCAATTTAGAGGACATTGGCGACTGTAATTATTACATAATAACTGTTCCGACACCTGTAGATAAAAACAATAGACCCGATTTGACCCCTTTATATAAAGCCAGTGAAACAGTCGGCAAGGTTATCGATAAAGGAGATATCGTTATATATGAGTCAACAGTTTACCCCGGAGCTACAGAGGAGGATTGCATCCCTGTTGTAGAAAAGATTTCAGGGCTGAAATATAATGTTGATTTTTTTGCCGGTTATTCCCCTGAGAGAATAAATCCGGGAGATAAAGAACATACTGTCGAAAAAATTAAGAAAGTAACATCCGGTTCTACACCTGAAGTTGGAGAAAAAGTGAATGTCCTTTATTCCTCAGTTATTAAAGCAGGAACGCATTTAGCTCCATCAATAAAAGTGGCAGAAGCGGCAAAAGTTATTGAAAACTCGCAACGCGATATAAATATTGCATTTGTAAATGAGTTAAAGAAAATATTCGATAGAATGAATATTGACACCAATGCTGTATTACAAGCTGCCGGAACAAAATGGAATTTCCTCCCATTTAAGCCCGGACTGGTTGGTGGTCACTGTATCGGTGTAGACCCATATTATTTGGCTCAAAAAGCACAAGAGTATGGCTATCACCCCGAAATAATACTTGCTGGTCGCCGCCTGAATGACAGTATGGGCGAGTACGTTGCTAGTGAAGTTATCAAGAAGATGATCAAACAAGGTATACAAATAAAAGGTTCTAATATACTAGTTCTAGGAATTACATTTAAGGAAAATTGTCCCGATGTGCGTAATACAAAGGTTGTAGATGTTATTCGTGAACTAAAAGAATATAATACGAATGTAACAATTTATGATCCTTGGGCTAATCCAGAAGAAGTAGAGCATGAATATGGATTAGAGATAAAATGCAAATTACCAGAAGGTAAATTCGATGCTGTAGTGTTGGCGGTGAGTCATAAAGAATTTGATACAGTTAATATTAGATCTTTATTAAACAACAATGGAATAATATCAGGATTAAATAGTGGTATAAACTATATATGAAAAATAGAAAAGTTCGTGTTGCAATTCATTATAATGAATCAATTTTTAAGCATAGTACCTCATGGCATTTTGCTTGGATAAATTATTGCGAAGCAAATAATATTGATTATAGCATTGTAGACTGTTATAAGTATGATATTCTTGAAACACTTAAAAATTACGATTGTCTGGTATGGCATTTTAGTCATTATTCATTGCAAGATATGCTTTTTGCTAGAAGTATCTTAATGAGTGCAGAGAATATGGGTTTAAAAGTGTTTCCGGATGTTCCTACTGCTTGGCATTTTGATGATAAAATAGCAGAGACATATTTGTTGGATTCGATTCAAGCTCCTATACCTAAAGCTTATATGTTTTATACATTAAAAGACTTTGTAACATGGCTTGATAATGATTCTAAATTTCCAATAGTAGCAAAGTTAAGATGTGGTTCCGGCTCTAATAATGTCAAACTCTTGAAAAACAAAACCGATGCATATAATTATGGCAAAAAAATATTTGGAAAAGGACTAGTCTCAACACCTAGTATCTTATACAAGGGAAGCTCACAACTTAAATCAGCAAAAAGTTGGGCAACTATCAAAGCTAGAATAAAAAGGATACCCGACTTCATCGAATCTTTCTCAAAGGCGAGGCGATTGCCACGGCAACAAGGGTATGTATATTTACAAGAATTTATTCCCAATGCAGGCTTTGATTTAAAAATTGTTGTTATCGGCGATAAATTAAGTTTTATAGCTAGAAATATTAGAGAAGGAGAATTTCGTGCATCAGGCAGCGGCTCGTTTTATTTTGATAGATCTTTAGTAACAAAAGACATAATTGATTCTGCATTTAGTGTTTCTGATAGATTGAAATTTCAATGTATGGGATATGATTATGTTATTGACGACAGAGATAATATAGGGAAGATTATAGAAATGAGTTATGGCTTTTCACATACAACATTATTACAGGCTGGGGGCTATTGGGATAGAAGTGGAGAATGGCATGATGAACCACTGAATGCCCCCGAAGAAATATTGAAGCATCTAATTGAAGTTGAATAATATGAAAATAGCTTTTTTAGGGGATATCGCTTTTGTCGGAAGATTTGATTTGCAACAAAACTCACATGTATATGAAAATTTGAAAGAGATTGCTGGATTTTTAAATACATTTGATTACGTAGTTGCAAACCTAGAGTCTCCTATTACTGATATTTCTGCCGCAGACTCTTATAAGGCGATTCATCTTAAGACATCTTCCTTAAGCGTAGACTTATTAAACTATCTGAATATAAAAATTGTAAACCTTTCGAATAATCATATTTTTGATTATGGTGTTGCGGGCTTCGAAGATACAATCAACTTGCTAGATAAAAATAATATAGAATATTTTGGTGTAGACGATAAAGAGCTTATCCTTGAATTTGAAAACAATAAAATAGCTTTTAACGGTTACTGCTGCTATTCGGCAAATGGAACTCGTTATAAAGAAGAAAGTAAATCGCCATATATAACTCCAATAAATATTGAGAGTGTTGAAAACAGATTAAAAGCGAATGAAAAAAACGGATATTTAAGTGTTTTAAGTTTCCATTGGGGAATTGAAAATGTCAATTATCCTGCATATGAACATATTCAATTCGCAAGGAGCTTAGCAGAAAAGCATAAATTCATATTATATGGACACCATCCGCACGTAGCTCAAGGTGTAGAAAAGATTAATGATTCAATAATTTCATATAGTTTAGGAAATTTTGTTTTCGATGAAGTCTTGTCTACAAGCATAAAAGGCTTAAAAAATAAAATGGATGATAATAATCGAACTTCGTTTATACTATCTCTAGAGATAAATGAAAATAAAATAGAAGATGTTAGCCTTATCCATATTTTTGAGGAGGACGGAAGAATATCCATAAAGGGTAACCCTCTATTTGAAACATATTGCGAGACTCTTTATCTATCCAAAGACGAGTATCAAAACTTAAGAAAAGAAAAGCTTGGAGAATACCTGCTCAATAATAATATAAAACACGATTTTAGTTGGTTTATCAAACGATTAAACAGAAATTTTATAGAGGCATATTTGAGAGGGAGGCGTAATGCATCTATTTATAATAAGATGTTTAATAAATATAAATGAATCAGATGGATAAAAAAGGAGAAATAGTATATATAGGTAATTTTTTATATCCGGATGGTAATGCAGCAGCACATCGTGTTGTATCTAATGGGCGCTTATTTAGGTTAC
>NZ_JAIXHZ010000197.1:0-10614 GCF_043392705.1 Dysgonomonas sp. Shenzhen-Wh21 | reverse complement strand
CACACCAAACTTGATCAATGAATTCATTAGAGGAGGCAAGACTATCATTTACTTGTTGGTATTCACTTGCTAACAGTTCGTATGCATCACTTTCCTTATAAGTACTGTTTTGAACGTAAGGTTCAGCAATAATTTTCTTCAATAGTTTGATAGAACGTTCATGATCAGCCGATTGGATAGAGCTAATAACAGCATAATATTTGATAGTCTGATAAACACTATCTTGTGTATTGAAGTCATTTTTTGTATCTTCAAACATAGCTAAAGAAGGAAGCTCCCAGTATCTTTCAAAAAAGTCAGTTGCTCTCTTAAAGTCTTTCTTCTCGTTATAGTACACACCTCCATTTATATAGAATCTGTGTCCATCTCTCATATTTTTAACAATATCCTTTCTGAACTTGTTCTTTACCTGTCCTTTTTCATTTGGAACTTGACCTAGTTCATCAGCTTTGATATATGGATCATACATATTGTAAAGTCCAATATACATCTTTTCTTCATTCCCTCCTTTACCGGTGATCTCTTTTTGCATTTCTAAAGTTCGTTCATCATCAAACGCTTTGTACTCGATATCACCTGCTATTTTCCATGTTTCAGGATCATTCGCAGTTTCAGGATTAGTGAGTGCGGGTTTGATTAATTCTCTTGCTTCATCAACGTTCTTCATTGCAGATTTTGCATCTTTCACGGCTTTTTTCTGGGC
Source organism: Dysgonomonas sp. Shenzhen-Wh21 (assembly GCF_043392705.1). Lineage (NCBI taxonomy): Bacteria > Pseudomonadati > Bacteroidota > Bacteroidia > Bacteroidales > Dysgonomonadaceae > Dysgonomonas > Dysgonomonas sp. Shenzhen-Wh21. The sequence goes on along the minus strand of NZ_JAIXHZ010000197.1, from coordinate 9,911 downwards.
AAAAGAGAATCCTGCAAATATGCATAATGTTATTACTAATAAACTTCGCTTCATAATTATTGTTTTAGTTCATATATCAGTTATTTATTTCCTCATTTTCATCCAGGATTGAGTTATTCTGGGTATCTTCATCCAATTCTATTTCGGTAATCTCGATATCCTCTTCATCTTCTGAATCGACCTTACAAACAGATGCTATCTCATCGTTTCGTTTTCCTAAATTTATAAGTCTAACGCCCTGAGTAGCACGTCCCATAGTGCGAATATCTAAAACTTTTAGACGAATTGTAATACCAGACTTGTTAATTATCATTAAATCGTTATCATCAGTAACACTATTTATAGAAACGAGCTTACCGGTCTTATCTGTAATGTTCAATGTTTTAACACCCTTACCTCCCCTACTGGTTATACGATATACAGGAATAATATTGCCATCTTCGTCAAAAAGATCATTTCCTTCTTCGTCTTTATCATTCAGATTAGTACGTTTTCCATATCCCTGCTCTGAAACCACCATGATAGTATGAGTTTTCTGATCCTCTTTAGACATAGCCAACATTCCTATCACTTCGTCTTGTCCATCTTCATCGATACGCATACCTCTCACGCCGGTAGCAGTACGCCCCATCTCACGAACATCTGATTCATGGAAACGAATTGCTCGTCCATTACGATTTGCTATGAGAATTTCACTGTCTCCATCTGTCATCAAGACTTCAATCACTCTGTCATCTTCACGAATAGTAATTGCGTTGACTCCATTCTGGCGAGGACGAGAATATGCTTCAAGTCTAGTTTTCTTGATAACTCCTGCTTTTGTACAAAATACAAGGTAATGGCTATTAATGTAATCAGTATCACTAAATCCTCTGACACGAATAAATGCCGTAACCTTATCGTCCGATTCAATATTCAGCAAGTTCTGTATAGCCCTTCCTTTTGAATTCTTAGTTCCTTCTGGAATATCAAATACACGCAACCAAAAACATTTACCTTTTTGAGTAAATAATAATATATAGTTGTGCATCGATGCCGGATAGATATGCTCAATAAAATCTGCGTCACGTGTTTCAGAACCTTTAGCTCCTACTCCACCTCTGTTTTGTGCACGAAACTCGGTAAGAGGTGTACGTTTGATATATCCGAAATGAGATACTGTTATGATCATCTCATCATTTGCATAGAAGTCCTCAGGATTGAGTTCTTCTGATGCATATACAATCTCTGTACGACGAGCATCACCATATTTATTCTTTATTTCTATCAGTTCATCTTTAATTACCTGCATCCGAAGATCTTCGTTCGATAGAATTTCGTTCAGATAAGCAATTAGTTTCTGTATTTCGTCATATTCATTACGAAGTTTATCTTGCTCCAGTCCGGTCAATTGACGCAAACGCATTTCAACGATTGCACGAGACTGTATCTCTGTCAGACTAAATCTATTCATTAAACTTTCAATAGCTTCCTGAGGCGATTTTGAAGCCCTTATAAGAGCTATCACTTCGTCTATATTGTCTGATGCAATAATTAAACCTTCCAGAATATGAGCACGCTCTTCGGCTTTACGCAAATCGTATGTAGTTCTGCGGATAACAACATCTACTCTGTGCTCAACGAATAATGATATCATATCCTTAAGATTCAACGTTCTAGGACGTCCCTTTACCAAAGCAATATTATTGACACTAAATGAAGATTGTAGAGCTGTAAGCTTATACAATTTATTTAGCACAACATTCGCATTAGCATCACGCTTGATATCTACAACGATACGCATTCCTTGGCGGTCAGACTCGTCGTTAACATTACTGATACCATCCAGCCTTTTTTCTCCGACCAGGTCAGCTATATGCTTGATTAATTCAGCTTTATTTACCAGATAAGGTATTTCGGTAATTACTATTTTTTCATGATTACCTTCTGTCTCTATTTCGGCACGACCGCGCATAACCACACGTCCTCGCCCTGTTTCAAAAGCATCTCTTACCCCTTGATAACCATATATAAACCCTCCCGATGGGAAATCAGGCGCTTTGATATATTGCATCAAACCATCGGTATCGATATCTCTATCGTCTATATAAGCTACAATAGCATCAATAGACTCTGTCATATTGTGGGGAGCCATATTAGTAGCCATCCCAACAGCAATACCCGAAGCTCCATTTACAAGCAAATTAGGTATACGTGTTGGAAGCACTGTCGGCTCTTGCAACGTATCGTCGAAGTTTAATTGAAAATCAACAGTTTCCTTGTCAATATCTTTTAGCATCTCTTCGGCCAAACGACTTAACCTGGCCTCTGTATAACGCATGGCGGCGGGACTATCACCATCTACACTCCCCATATTACCCTGTCCATCTACCAAAAGGTAACGCATGCTCCATTCTTGAGCCATACGCACCATTGCAAAATAGACAGAAGAGTCTCCATGTGGGTGATATTTACCTAACACTTCCCCTACAATCCTTGCGGATTTCTTGTGCGGTTTGTTTGATGTATTACCTAACTCACTCATACCATAAAGGATACGACGATGAACAGGCTTAAATCCATCTCTTACATCGGGTAATGCACGGGATACAATTACTGACATAGAATAGTCGATATAAGCCGACTTCATTTCGTCTTCAATATTGATCCTGATAATTCTGTCCTCTGTTTCTGCCATTATCTTAAGTTAAAATTTTTATTTTCAAATATTTGTAAAGTACATTTACACTTTGTTTTTCTGACAATTAAAAAACATGCTAAGATACAAATTTTGTTTGTATTAGAAAACATAATAACATAAAAAAAGCCCGACAGAAACTTACTTGTCGGGCTTTTCATTATTAAATATATCAAGTATTTACTTTCGATTATTCATTCCTTCCATGACAGTTTTTATATTTTTTTCCACTGCCACAAAAACAAGGATCATTGCGCCCCGGTTTTTTATCTACTTGTATAGGCGCTGTCACTTTGGGTCTTTCCTGAGCTGCCTGCCCTTGACCGGGAGCCGAAGCTCTTTGTTGTCCATCTTCTATCTCATTCCGTTCGGTACGATAACGGCTATAGTCAGTCTTTTGTTCTGGTTCTGCCTGACGTACTTGTTCCGGTTCACGAACAGGGATCTGTCCACGCATAAGAATTGTTACAGCTTTACTATTTATGCTGTTTAACATACTCTTAAACAGATTGAAAGATTCAAGTTTATAGATCAATAATGGGTCTTTTTGTTCGTAGCTGGCATTCTGAACAGATTGACGCAAATCATCCATCTCACGAAGATGCTCTTTCCATTCTTCATCGATTGTATGGAGGACTATTGATTTTTCAAAAGCTTTGATTACATCTTTTGATTGTGTTTCGTATGCCTCTTTCAGATTACAAGAGATATTATAAACACGTCTGCCATCTGAGATAGGAATAAGAATGTTCTCAAACTTATCACCTTGCTCTTCGTATACTTGCTTGATTACCGGATTAGCAATTTCAGCTAAACGATCCATCTTATGTTTGAAGTTCTGGATAGCCTTATCGTATATCATATCGGTCAATGTATCAGGCTTGGTAGAACGGAATGTAGCTTCATCAACAGGAGGATCTGTTGTAAATAAGCGTAGCATATCAACCTTTAGACCCTCATAGTCAAGATTATCGGCATGTTGTTCTGTAAGACTGACTGCTGTATCATATATCATATTAACAATATCGATACCAATACGTTCTCCCATAAGAGCATGGCGACGACGTTTGTACACAACTTCGCGTTGAGAATTCATTACATCATCATATTCCAACAAACGTTTACGGATACCAAAGTTATTTTCTTCAACTTTCTTCTGAGCTCTTTCTACAGATTTGCTAAGCATATTATGCTCAAGCATTTCTCCTTCTTTAAAGCCCATACGATCCATCATTCCGGCAATACGTTCCGATGCAAACAAACGCATCAAATCATCCTCTAACGAGATATAGAATACAGATGAACCCGGGTCACCCTGACGCCCTGCACGACCTCTCAACTGACGGTCAACGCGACGAGACTCATGCCTTTCTGTACCGATAATCGCCAACCCGCCTGCTTCTTTCACACTTGGCGCAAGCTTGATGTCAGTACCACGACCGGCCATGTTTGTTGCTATAGTAACAGCTCCCGGTTGTCCGGCAAGAGCTACAACTTCAGCTTCACGCTGGTGCAACTTAGCATTCAATACATTATGCTTTATCTTACGCATGGTAAGCATCTTACCCAGCAACTCAGAGATTTCGACAGATGTTGTACCCACAAGTACAGCACGGCCTTCTTCTACTAGTTTTTCTATTTCTTGTATAACCGCTGTATATTTTTCACGTTTTGTTTTATATATACGGTCATTCATATCTTTACGCGCAATCGGTCTATTGGTAGGAATTACAACCACATCTAATTTGTAGATGTTCCACAACTCACCTGCTTCCGTCTCAGCTGTACCGGTCATACCCGAAAGCTTGTGATACATACGGAAATAGTTCTGTAATGTAATAGTTGCAAATGTCTGTGTTGCAGCTTCTACTTTAACACGCTCTTTAGCCTCTATCGCTTGGTGCAATCCGTCCGAATAGCGGCGACCATCCATAATACGTCCTGTTTGCTCATCAACAATCATTACCTTATTATCGATAACCACATACTCATCATCTCTATCGAATAAAGCATAAGCTTTTAACAATTGATTGACTGTATGTACTCGTTCCGACTTGATAGAGTAGTTTTGCATCAACTCATCTTTCTTTTCTGCTTTTTGACTGTCAGTAAGCGATTGATTTTCTAAGTCAGATAATAAAGACCCGATATCAGGCAAAACAAAGAACAGTGGGTCATCAGAATTACCTGTAAGCAAATCGATACCTTTATCTGTGAGCTCTATGCTGTTATTTTTTTCATCTATAGTGAAATAAAGATCATCTGTAACAATATGCATATTACGCATTTGTTCGCTCATATAGTGCTCTTCAGTCTTCAACATAGATGCCTTTATACCCGGTTCACTAAGGAACTTGATAAGAGGCTTATTTTTAGGTAAGCCCTTAAATGAACGATATAACAACAACGACCCTTCTTCTTGCTCTTTCTTATCACTGGAAGCCATTTTTGCTTTTGCTTCAGCTAGTAATTTAGTACAAAGATCTCGTTGTGCTTTTACGATAATCTCTACACGTGGACGAAATTCTTCAAACAACTGTTGTTCACCCCTAGGTACAGGCCCGGAAATAATCAATGGGGTACGAGCATCGTCAATCAATACGGAGTCAACCTCGTCAACGATCGCATAGTTATGCTTGCGTTGAACAAGATCTGACGGATTGATTGCCATATTGTCACGTAGATAATCGAAACCAAACTCATTGTTTGTCCCGAAAGTAATATCTGCTTGATATGCTTTACGACGGCCTTCTGAGTTAGGCTGATGTTTATCGATACAATCTACAGAAAGTCCATTAAACATGTAAATTGGCCCCATCCACTCAGAGTCACGTTTTGCCAGATAATCATTCACCGTAACCACATGCACACCATTACCAGTAAGTGCATTAAGGAATACAGGCAAAGTACCTACCAGGGTTTTACCTTCCCCTGTTGCCATTTCGGCGATTTTACCTTTATGAAGCACAACACCACCAAACAACTGTACATCATAATGAATCATATTCCATTGTATTTCTGTACCTCCTGCTTGCCAGTGATTTTGATATATAGCTTTATCTCCCTCAATACGCACGAAATCATGATCTACAGCCAACTCTCTATCAAACTCTGTGGCTGTAACTATAATCTCTTCATTCTCCGTCAAACGGCGAGCGGTCTCTTTTACAATAGAAAAAGCTTCGGGAAGTACTTCGTCTAATACTTTCTCATACTTGTCTGTTATTTCTTTTTCCAGCTTATCTACTTCTACCCACACATCCTCACGTTGATCAATATCCAGTGATTCGATATTGGCTTTGAGTTCTGCTATTTTATTCTTTTCTGCTGCTACGTACTCCTGAACTTTTTGTCTGATCTCCATTGTCTTTGCACGTAATTCATCGTGTGACAGACGTTCGATAGAAGGATATACAGCTTTGATACGGTCTACATACGGATTGATTTCTTTTAAGTCTCTTTGAGACTTATTTCCGAATAATGATGTTAAAATGTCAGCGAATCCCATATATTTAGTTAGTTTATTTTCTTTTTATTTTGTTTGTTTTATTGTACTACCAAATTAACTCCGGTAAAGGCTCTTCTTTTGCTCCATTAGGAGACCTTATACGCATTATATATGTTACCGAAGGAGCTATTTCTGTAGCTTTAATCGTCCTTCTTATTCTGGCGGGCTTAATATTATTGCCAAAGAAAATTACAGGGCTTACAATCGCATTATTACGAGTCTGTTTTTCTTTAAATGAAGCATCTTGCTCGTTTACGATTTTATAGCCGGGCTGTAATTCGACAAATAGATCGCCAGAGTTCTCTTTAGTATAGCCATTCTTATAATATTCCATTACAGGATTCCACTGACCGTGCTGTATTTGATATGAAGTATATACTTCTTGCACGCCGGTAAATTCAGAAACAAACTCTGCCGCTTTTTCCTGTATTTCTTGTAATGATATATTTTTACTCTTTATCAGTTCTCTATTCAGATAAACCTGCCCTTTATAGAATTTATCAACCCATTGCCCATCTCTGCCATATATAGCCATTAGGTACATATTCAGCAAGGCTTCGCAGCGATTGACATAGAATTTATTTTCAGGGATATTTGAATTTGATAAAGCTGTGGACGTTGTATGTTCCGACGAATTATAATATCCGGTAGATGTGACAAAGATCAATGTATTTTTAAGACCCACAGTCATCTCTACTTCGTCTAACAACTTTTCTATTTCTTTGTCAAGGCAGCTATAAATATCTTGAATTTCGTATGAGTAATCAGAAACTCCCGGAAAGTTCCCTGCATAGAATGTCAAAGACAAAAAGTCAGGATTAGTGCGTTTTCCTAATTCTGCTTTAGAAAGCAAAGTCATAGCCGAAGACCTTACATTTTCATTTACAACAGGAATTTGTTTTGCTAAAATATAAGTCTGCTTATCTCCTCCCATAAAGTGCTGGAAAGACGATTCGCTTTGTTCATAAGGAAAAGCCTTATAGGTACTAACTTCCTTAGAAGGACGCCAATACATACTCCAAACCTTAGATGCAAAGTTTGTTGTACTACGATTATCCTGATCTACCGACCAATAAAAATCTTTATAATAAGTAGTTGAAGCCCATTTGCCGGTATAGTCATCTATCCAGAAAGCAGAATTGCCTCTTTTGCCGGATGATATCAAAGCTTGAGCTATTTGGGATGCAAAGGAGTATACGTCAGATTTTCCTTGCGATGCCATCTTCAACTCATCTGTTATAGTAGAGGTTTTGATAGCCAAAGGAGAAACTTTATCCTGTGTATAGTTACCTAAGAAAGCTTCATCTGTAAATGTCGAGACCTCTTGCTTCTTAGCTACAATGTACTTTTTATTTCCTACGATACCATGATAAAAAGGTGAAGCACCAGTGTATATAGTGGCAATTGCAGAGGCATCGTCTAAATTTGGAAAATCAAATTTTATATTCTGATATACCAGTCCTTCATTCAAGAGACGTTTAAAGCCCCTTTCAGAAAACGAACCTTGAAAGAGTTCGAGATAATCACCTCTCAGCTGATCAATAGTTATGCCAATCACCAATTTCGGCACCTCGTGAACAGAAGTCTGTGCCTGAACAGATGTTATGGTTAATACTGCAACTAAAGAGGTTAGTATTCTTATCATTTTCGCCTAGGCAAGCTATAATCAGCTCTTTTCTTTAACTTTTTAAGTTGTAAAATATTCATCCCCGATCTTATACACAACGATAAGATGAATGGGATAAAGGCTATCTCTAATTGTTGTGGTATCAAACACCATGCCAAAAGAAAAGCCAAAAGTGCTACAAAGTTAATAAAATGATAACAACTTATGAATTTTGAAAGTGATTTTACAAAGAATAAACAAGCAACGATTAATTGAAGCGGATTTAACCACACTATATTCCAGTTTGGATTAACACATGGATGAATGGAAAAGAACATCAAAAAGAAAATTACACATCCTCCAATTCCTGCTACAATAAACAACAGTGTATCATAAATTTGTCCTAATGTAAACCACCTTTTTTTATAGACTAAGAAAGACAAGAGTATAGTAATCAACAACAAAATACAACCCGCATACAGTGGTTGTATGTGACTTTCTGATAAAACTAATTCTTGTGGCGTCAAAAGTTGGTGCTCTTTTAAAATGAAGTTTCGATATGTCCCATCAGTATTTTTAATGCGAGCCCCTTCGTTGGCTTTCATCAAATAAGCCGGTAAAAAATCCTTTTGTTTGTCTGTGATTACCTTATCAGCATCTGCTCCAATTATGATATCTATACCAAATTTAGTCCATGGCTGTATTCCAACGCACTCCCACACTAGGTCTCTGTATGTTTGTTGCTTATCAGTTGGAGTGTATTCTATTTCTCCCTGTACATATTTCTCTACGATATCACGAGGTCGAGTAGCACAGTTATCATAGAAGAAGTTATAAAGATACTCCCTGTTTTCGGGACTAGAGTTTTGAGCTAAAGCATCAAATATCTCTTGCTTTTCCTTCAGAGTCAAATTATAAACCTGCTCGGTAACTCCTACACCTCTTTGTCCATACTCTTCTATGTAATACTTGAAAGGTATAGAACCAACCATATAGTAAGTTTCTCCCTTGACAAACCTATATATGAAATTATCACTATTGAAGTCAAATAAGCCGTAGTTGAACACTACATCTAAATGTTGTGTTGTATCACAAACCCGAATAGCCGTATGCCCAAATAGAGCATATATCTCTTTTTCCCAAGCAGAACTAGTCAGTAAACTTATTTGAGCTGTATCACTAAGAGTTATGGGCGACCGGAATGCATTCTGCTGTGACCGTAATCCCTGCGAAAAGGATGCTATGATCAAAAAAACAATAAAGAATAGGTTTCGCATTGTATTATTAGCGGATTTTATTCACAAATATAAAACAATAAGCGATAGAATTTATTTATAAGTATATATATTTTATTTCAAGTTGTGAATTTTACTTAAAAACAAGAGTTACACAAAGAACTTAATTCAAAAACAAGAGTTTATAAACGAATATAATTCTATATTTTTGTTTCTGTTAATTATAAAATTAGGTTACAATTATGAAAAAAGGTTTATTAGCCCTTGCGTTATTTTGTTTAATAAATTGTGTCTCTGCCCAGGATATACAATTAGTTTCTCCAACCAAAACAGGAGGAAAACCCTTGATGGAGGCCCTGAATGAACGTCAGTCTCATAGATCATTCGAATATAAAGAAATGCCGGCCCAAACCCTATCCGACCTTCTTTGGGCTGCTTATGGCTTCAACAGAGAGGATAAACGAACAGTCCCTTCATCTCAAAACCGTCAGGAAGTTGATGTGTATGTAATGCTCAGCTCAGGTATATATATTTATGATGCTAAGGATAACATACTAAAAATGCAAGAGAAAGGCGATTTCAGAAAGGCACTCGGACAGCCAAACATTTCAGACAATGCCTCATTAACTCTGATCTATGTGGCAAATATGGATAAAGCATCTAATCGAGAAGCCGGATTTATCGACAGTGGGTTTATTGCTCAGAATGTATACTTGTATTGCGCTTCAGTAGGTTTAGGTTCTGTAGCAAGAGGATCATTTACTCGCCCTGACCTACATAATACATTGAAACTTACTGACAAACAAGAAATAACATTCGTTCAACCAGTAGGATACATTAAGTAAATATCAAATTTATAGAAGCATAGAAGAGAAAGGCGTAAGC
>NZ_JAIXHZ010000196.1:0-5696 GCF_043392705.1 Dysgonomonas sp. Shenzhen-Wh21 | reverse complement strand
CTCAGCCAAGTTCAGACTTAGTGCTGTTTTCCCCACTCCTGTGGGGCCAAGCAGTACTATCAGTCGCCTATCATATCAGCCGATTCCCGACAATTTTTCAAAGGACTTGAAGTCGGCACAGCTGCGCCGACTATAGCTCAAAAAGAACGTGTTGCACATCACCTTGTTGGTATGCTTGATGTTACCGACTACTATAGTGCCAGTGAATTTGAGCGTGATGCACTGAATATAATAGAAGATCTTCATAAACCGCACGATGTAATTATAGCCAGTGGTGGTTCTATGATGTATATCGATGCTCTCTGCAATGGCATCGACGATGTACCCACAATAGAAGAGAGCCTTCGCAAAGAGGTCTATGAATTGTACGAACGAGAAGGGCTGGAACCGATACGGTCACAGCTGAAAGTACTAGACCCTGATTTTTATAACGAAGTAGACCTAAAAAATTATAAGCGTGTGATTCACGCTTTGGAAGTTTGCCTGATGACGGGCAAGCCTTATTCATCATTCAGAACACAAACAAAAAAAGAACGTCCGTTCGAAATTATAAAAATAGGATTGACTCGCGACAGAGCCGAATTGTACGAAAGGATAAACAACCGTGTAGATGAAATGATTTCTTCGGGGCTGATAGAAGAAGCCGAACGTTTTTATCCACAACGACACCTCAATGCATTAAATACGGTCGGATATAAAGAGTTGTTCAAATATCTGGATGGCGAATGGACTCTTGATTTTGCTATCGAAAAGATAAAACAAAGTACACGGATTTACTCTCGCAAACAAATCACATGGTTCAAAAGAGATAAAGAAATTCACTGGATCAACTTATCTGAAACAAGTGAAGATGATGCGTTAAAAAAAATAATATCCATTAGCGGATGTTAACAAAAGGTGGGCTTTTGTTGTTTAATTAAAATAGAATCTGTATTTTTAACAATCATAAAAAAACTATTATATGAGAACAAGGCTATACAAGTATTTAGTTATCTCTCTTTTGGCTGTATTTGGCATTACCGGATTAACGGGTTGTGGAGACGATATTACCGAACAATATTATGTAGGTTCGGAAGTTAAAACAAAAGATTTTAAGGTTGAAAAAAATCAATGGGGATGGAATAACGTTTACAATCGCTATGAAGCGACTATAAGCGTAAAAGAGATAGATGAGAGATTGTATGAATTTGGCACAATTGCTGCCACTGTCTTTGTAAATGAAGAAGCTCCGGATGGAAGCATTTATGAAGTACAGAAAAACTTACCTTTCGTACAAGCATATAAAGACTTAGCTACTCCGTATACCGAATATATAGGTTTCGATATCTTTTATGGAAACGGAACTAATCCTTCTGTTACCTTTTATATTCAAACATCAGATGGTTCTCCTGATACTCCTGTATTACCTGACGCTTATAACTTCAAACTTGCTTTGATATGGGATAGTGAATCTTAGTAAATACGTTTAAGATATATACAAAACAGGCATAATCAACCCATGCCTGTTTTTTTATGCCTTTATGAAAAAAATATCTATTAGTAGGGTATTCTTATTTTGGATCAAAATAAAGTGACAATAAAAACATACCGTAAAAGTGTTACTTTTACATACGCTTTGCTCCTGTGACCGTTGGTTGTTACTTTTTGGAATCGAGATGTTTTTTACTAAGCAAACATTTAAAATACAAATTATAGCTAAACACACAATTTACAAGGCTTTCGACCGTTAATTAAAATAAAATGTACTTACTTTGCACTCCATTATCACTGACATTTGTGAATGAAACTTAACTATATAACATTATTCTTTCTGTTTTTCACTCTAGGCTCGGGTGTTGTATATGGTCAGTGGGATTCCCAGATCAGTCAATATTGGAATATGAAGAACTTTTACAATCCTTCATTTGTTGGAGAAAGAAATGTTATAGAAAGTTCTCTGTTGCATCGCCGTCAGTGGACAGGTCTCGACAGAGCACCGATAACATCGTTGGTTTCATTGAATATGCCTATGAACTTTTTGGGTAAGGAACATGGAGTGGGTGCAATGGTTATAACTGATAAATTCGGATTATTTACGAATACCTCCACCATGCTGCAATACGCTTATCGGTTTAAGTTTAAGAAAAACAAACACCTAAGAGTAGGCTTACAAGGGGGGATGATGAATATAGACTTCGATGCTTCCGGGATAAAGAACCCACCAAGCGGAGAAGGAGGAACAGGAAACGAATCTGAAGGAGAAACAGACCCACAAGTACCAACCACAGCTATAGGCGAAAAGAAGTTTGATATGGGACTCGGTGTATCGTGGATCACCCCTACCTATTACTTAGGGGCTTCTATAACGCACTTAATGCAGCCTAAGTTTGATATAGATGAGCAAACCACCTCTTCTATTTCTCGTATCTATTATCTGACAGGAGGATACAATATAAAGCTCGGAAATCCGTTGATAGAATTGCAACCATCTGCTCTCTTTAAATCTGATGCAGTGACCTATCAATTGGAAGTTACAGCTAAAGCCGAATATAAAAAGATGTTCAATGGAGGAATATCTTGGAGAAAAGGGGACGGTTTTGTATTTTTGCTTGGTGTGAAAATAAAAAATATAGATGCAGGCTATTCATACGACCTTTCAACATCAGAGATATCGAAGGTTAGTCATGGAAGCCACGAATTGTTTATACGCTATAGTATGCCGTTAGAGAAGCGGAAAGACAGGCATTCAGGCAAAAGCATAAGGATATTGTAATTATAAAAAAGACGAGTATACAAACTTACAAGTAGAATAAATAAAAAAGTTGACTGACAGAATCAGATCATAAAAGAAATATGAAACATTTGTTTTTTGCAATTATAACTTCACTCATCCTGTTTACTTCTTGTGGTAAATCGGTAGGATCAAGCATCGGCGGTGAAGTCGTTGGCGAAAAGGGATCGTCGTGGGCCGAACCTACACCTTACGGTATGGTATTGGTATCGAGAGGTTCTATAGAAATGGGACCGGTCGAGAACGATTCCCTATGGGATATAAAAGCTAATCCGAAAGGAGTTTCGGTAGATAATTTTTGGATGGACGAGACAGAAGTCACCAATTCCAAATATCGCCAATTTGTCTATTGGGTACGCGATTCAATTATTCGTGAACGCCTGGCCGACCCTGCCTACGGAGGAAACGAAGCATTCAAAATCACAGAAGACAGATACGGTGACCCGGTAAAACCATACCTCGATTGGAGGAGACCGATACCTAAACGCCCTTTGGAAGAAGAGGAGTTGGCAATAAACAGCGTGACTTTTATACACCCCATAACAGGAGTTAGAGGATTAGACCCTCGTCAGATGAATTTCAAATATGAATGGTTCGATTATACCGAAGCAGCAAAACGTAGAAACCGTTTGATACCTCAGGAACGAACCCTCAATACAGATATTGCAATAGACGTCAATCAAGTAGTGATGATATCAAAAGATACTGCTTATATCAATGAAGAAGGACGTCCTGTAAACCAAACAATCGTTCGCCCTCTAAGCTCATTATTCGATTTTGTACATACCAAGATTGTAAACGTTTATCCCGATACTACTGTTTGGGTAAACGATTTCAACAATGCTTACAATGAGCCATATATGCGCATGTATTTTTCTCACTCGGGGTATAACGATTATCCGGTTGTAGGTGTAACTTGGGAACAGGCTACTGCTTTCTGTGAATGGAGAACCATGTTCTACAAAATGGGACAACCAAAAAATGGACGTCCGATCGAAAACTTCCGATTGCCCACAGAAGGAGAATGGGAGTTTGCCGCACGTAATGGTAAGACCGAAAATAAATATCCGTGGGATAAAGAAGGTACAATGGATGAGAAGGCTTGCTTTATGGCAAACTTCAAACCCGGAGAAGGAAACTATACGAAAGACGGAAACCTTATCCCTGCCCGTGTAGCCTCTTATGTACCAAATCGTTTTGGTATATATGATTTGGCCGGTAACGTTTCCGAATGGACTTCTACCGCTTATACCGAATCGGGTACAGCAATGATGAATGATATGAATCCTCAATACAAATACGATGCTGCCAAAGAAGACCCATACGCTATAAAGAAAAAGGTAGTAAAAGGGGGATCGTGGAAAGATATAGGGCGCAACATCAGAGGAGACATGCGTGAAGGCGAGTTCCAAAACCAACCACGCTCGTATATTGGATTTAGATGTGTAAGAACTCAGGTAGGATTTGCAAAATCTAAGAAGTAAAGAAAATGAATAAGATAAGTAAAATATTAGCTGTCGTTATTTGCGGATTGAGCTTTATCTCTGTGTTGTATGCACAAGAACAGCCCGAATCGCTTCGAGACAGAATAGCCAAAAGGCAACAGCAACAACAAGGTAATACACAGCAAAACAACGGACCAAAAGTACCTCAATTGTCTGTGCGCGCAGAGATGATGAACGACACACAGACACAAGATTTATCGAATGCTACGTGGATCAGAGAGGTATATCGATTCTTAGACCTTACAAAGGGAAAGAATGCTGCTCTATATTATCCGGTACAGCCTATTGGCAATCAGATGAACTTCTATACAATGATCTTTAAACTGATGGGCGATGGGAACCTTGTTGCTTATGATTGGAATAATGGCACTGACCTTTTTGTGGATAATCTGAAAATCAATTTTGGAGACGTACTCCAACGGCTCGAAATACCTTATCAAAAAAACGGTAATGCCTATTCTTATGATGAATTCAGCATTCCCAGCAACGAAGCTTTGGGATATTATATAAAAGAAGCTTGGTACTTCGACCAATCTAACTCTGTGCTAGGTGTGAAAACAGTAGCTATTTGCCCGGTACTGTTTCGTCAGCAATACGTTGATGGTATAGACTTCGGAACATCTACAGATCAAGGCTTAAGAGAACCTCAATTTTGGATACCATACGAAAATATACGCCCGTATGCAGCCCGTATGCCCATTATGGCTTCGGATAAGAACAACGTAATGAACAAAACCATTGACGACTATTTCCGTATGCGCTTGTATGAAGGAGAGATATACAAGACTACCAATATGGAGAATAAGTTCCTCAACCAGATATATACGACTCCAGAGACATTAAAAGAGGCTCAAAACAAAATAGAGGGCGAATTGAAGGAGTTTGACAAAGAATTATGGATAGTGAACGACTCGATCAATCAAATTCAAACAGGCAATACAAAAAGCACAAAGAAGAGCAATTATAAAGCACCGAAAACAAAGAAAGCTAAAAGTACCTCTGCTATCTCATATTCAGCCAGAGACAGACGATAAATAAATAAACTGATATATCTTAAGGGAGAGGTTGTTTCGCAAAAGCAACCTCTTTTTTATTTAGGTTTGGCATATTCACATATCAAAAAGAGCACTTATAGGTTTTATATATATCACATTGAACATTAATATAACATTTTTGTGTTAAAATATTTTACTTTTCAATAAATACATTTTATCTTTGCATAGAGTTTTAGGTTATTACTATACAAGATAATTAAACAGAGAGTACCATGATAAATAACAGGTACTCTCTGTCTTTTTTTGGCTCTTCCCTAAAAGTTGTGGACTAGGCATAAATATTCGTTAATCTAAATAAAAAATAGGGTATATGCTTTACTCCTCTGAGCGTAGCTCTAAATGCTTTAATCTTGGCATTGAAAGATT
>NZ_JAIXHZ010000195.1:0-18421 GCF_043392705.1 Dysgonomonas sp. Shenzhen-Wh21 | reverse complement strand
GCATTTGGCGTTAAACATGAAAACGCCTAACTTTATACATCAAAAAACCGATGGATATAAATCCATCGGCTCTTATAATATTTTAGTATAAATCCTGTCAACCTATTTTAGGACGGGACATCATAATCCTCATTCACCGGAGGATCTATTCCCAATTGCTTATACAGCTTGTTTTTGTCTAAATTTCTTTTTGTCAGAGTTTCCTTATAAAAAAAGACTTGTGAGGCAAGATCTGAATTGCTTTTTTGGGGTAAGAGATCGTAGGCTATATCGATCCATGCTAATGCGTTTTCTATATCATCGAGGTTCTCATTGGCCAGAGCTATATTCGATGCAAGTCGTATTTTTTTGTTTGTATTCTTCTCCTTGTCATACAATTCACTCCAAATGTTAGCTGCTTCTTGCCATTTTCCGGCTAAAACCATGTCGGTCGCTTCTCTCATCCCTTTCGAACTATCCGAATAATACCAACGGGTATCTGTTTTCCACGAAGGAACAATAGCAGATGTCATTGCGTCCGCAGCCTTCATCGTTATCTCGGTTACCAGATCGTTGATTTCCGGAATATTGTTTTTCATATTATTCCAAGAAACAGCCGATTCTCTGAAAAGGCTATCTACATGGGCTATGGGAGGAGCCAGTAAGCTGCCATCCAGACTGTAGGCTTTGAGCAATACCCCGATTTGTGAACTCAAGATGCTGTAATTATTAAAGTATTCTACATTCACCGACTCTAATGATGCCGATGCAATGAATAAATCAAGTGAAAGTAAAATATCCGCATTTTGTTCTTTACATATCGTTTGTATTTTTCTTGCCGATAATGGTCTGACTTCATTTGCTGCACCACCATTGGTTGGGTATGGATAGATTTCTACTTTCGAGAAATAATTTTCTTCACTCAGATATTGCCGCAAAGAGCTCGTGAATATGGCTTTCGCTGTATCTGTGGGCATTACAGAAGAATCTTTAAGAGCCTCTCCGTTAGCCTCAACATCTTCGCTCGATTGTGATGCACTGTTATTAACTATTACAATGTTTTTCTGTTGAGGATTTTCGAAAGAAATTAGTGCAGGTTCACGTACTTCGATTGAAACAAGGTTCGTCACCGTGCAAGAGGAAATAAGAATAATACAAAAAAAGATGAATATATATTTTGTCATAGCGGTCTAAGTTATGAACTAGTGATACAAAAATAAGAGTTATATTTGTAAATACGATTGAAAATATTACCAAATAATGGATGTGTCTGTCAACAAGGTCTTTGAATTGGCAAGTGATATTGTCAAACATACATCTCAGTCGGTTTTCCTCACAGGAAAGGCCGGAACGGGAAAGACCACCTTTTTGCATCATATACGTAAAACAATAGATAAGAATGTGATCGTTGCAGCTCCAACAGGCGTTGCGGCCATCAATGCGGGAGGTGTGACTTTGCATTCATTGCTACAACTTCCGTTCGAGCCATTTATCCCGAACTTCGAAGGGAAAAAGAAGCTTGACTATCACTTCAAGCTTCGCAAATCGAAAATAGAGATGTTGCGAGAACTCGATTTGTTGATTATCGACGAAGTAAGTATGCTTCGTGCCGATATGTTAGATGCTATTGACTACATGCTTCGTAGGTACCGTAACAATCAGGAGCCATTCGGAGGGGTTCAGATACTTTTTATCGGGGATATGTTTCAGCTTCCTCCTGTGGTACAAACCGCAGAATGGGAACAATTGAAGCATTACTATCCATCACCTTTCTTCTTTCACGCGCAGGTACTGGATAATTATCCACTGCTCTATATAGAGTTAAAAAAGATATACCGGCAGCAAGACCAGCGATTTATAAATATACTCAATCGGGTGAGGAATAATTGTACCTCTTCGCAAGATCTACAGGTATTAAACCAAAAATATAATCCTGCTTTCAGACCTGCTAAAGGCGATAGCTATGTTACGCTATGCACTCATAACTATAAAACTGACCGCATTAACAATGAAGAGCTGGGACAGCTACCGGGCAAAGGTTATGTCTTTAAAGGAGAGATAAAAGGAGATTTTTCTGAAAATTCTTTACCCACCGAATGTGAACTTCTTCTGAAAGAAGGAGCTCAGGTTATGTTTGTGAAAAACGATGTGGGCGAAAATCGTCGCTATTATAACGGCAAGCTGGCTACAGTGGTGCAATTGAAAGAAGATTATATCCTTGTAAGATTCGAAAATGGAGACGAAATGGAACTAGAGCCCGACTCGTGGGTAAATGTCCGTTATTCGTTGAATGAAGAGTCGGGCGAAATAGAGGAAGAGGAACTTGGTTCATTTACACAATATCCTATACGTTTGGCTTGGGCTATAACCATTCATAAAAGTCAGGGGTTGACTTTCGATAGGGTAATAATTGATGCCGGACAGGCTTTTGCAGCCGGACAGGTATATGTGGCACTTAGCCGTTGTACGTCGTTGGATGGCATTGTACTATATTCTCCTATAACCCAGCAGAGCATAAGTACCGATCCGTATGCTATAGAATTTGCAAAAAAGGAGCAGGATATAGTCTATCTGGATGGAATACTACAACAAGAGAAACCTCGTTACTGTGCGAAGCAATTAGTCAGATATTTTGATTGGACGCCTTTTATTCGAAGCCTTCATTCTTTGAATGAGCTGGCCGCTGAAAAGAAGATTCCCGAAAAAGAAGAGGTGCAGTCTATGATTGCTCAAATGTGTAGTAAAGCGATTGAACAGCAAGAGATAGCACAGAGCTTTATAAAAGAGCTGAATTATATATTATCTGCTCCCAATCCTGATCTGACAAGATTGAAAGATAGAGTGCAGAAAGCAGCTGTATATTTCCATAAAGATGTTTCTGAATGTATTATTTCCCCATTGATGCTGCATTTGGAGAGATTCAAAACGAAGTCGAAAGTAAAGGCATACTTAAATAAAGCCAACGAGGTATACAATACATTGCTCAAGCTGTTATCACGGATAGAGCATATCAACTATGGGAATATCAACCTAACTGAGGAGTTAATCTTCTCGAAGGTAGAAGTTCCTTACGAAAATGTTGCTTCACCTGAAAAAGTCAAGTCTCAAAAAGGGGA
This sequence comes from Dysgonomonas sp. Shenzhen-Wh21, assembly GCF_043392705.1. Taxonomy (NCBI): domain Bacteria; kingdom Pseudomonadati; phylum Bacteroidota; class Bacteroidia; order Bacteroidales; family Dysgonomonadaceae; genus Dysgonomonas; species Dysgonomonas sp. Shenzhen-Wh21. The sequence goes on along the minus strand of NZ_JAIXHZ010000195.1, from coordinate 15,326 downwards.
TAGCCACCGACTCACGTTATCTCTCTTTACCGAAGGAAAATCGGTGAAAGAGATTGCCGCAGAGAGAAATCTGTCGCCCACTACCATAGAGGGGCATCTTGTGAGCTTTATCCTTACCGGAGAGCTGGATATTTTAGAGTTAGTTCCCGATAACAAAGTGCAATATATGCTTCCTGTAATCAAAAAGATGGGTGTAAAATCCTCTCTGTCGGAAATCAAGGAGAAATTACCCAAAGAATGCTCATACCTCGATATAAAAGCCGTAATTAATTACATTAAATATCTTGATGGGAAATAAGACCTATAGAATAGTGTATATGGCAATGATGTGGCATAGACTTCCCATCAGAACGAATACATGAAAGACAGTGTGCATATATTTTTTCTTTGTCCACGAATAAAACAATGCTCCTATCACATAGGATACACCTCCCGCAATGAGCCAATATAACGCATCGATTTGACCTGTCTGAGATAGCACATCGTAAAGAGGCTTAAATGCAACGAGGATAGCACCACCCATCAGTACAAAGCAGACTGTTTCCAAGTTGCTATGTTTTTTTAAGTTGGTAAAGCTCATGATCAGCCCGGTAATAGCGGCAACACAGATGAAGGCAAAAAGGCTCCAGCCCCATGCGCTTTCATTGCGAAGCACGATTAGTGTAAAAGGAACATAGGTACCCGCTATATGCAAATAGATAGCGCTATGATCGAATTTACGAAGCAGACTTTTTCGTCTTTCGTGTGTGCATCCGTGATAGCAAGTGGATGTGATGTAAGATGCCAGCATCCCGAACAAATAACCGATAACACTACCGATAGCCCAATTGTTCCCACTGTTGATGGCGGCGGAGAGTAGTACGAAACCCGCTGCAATACCCATTAGTATGCCTAATCCGTGAGATACGGTATTTGCGATTTCTTCTCCACGTGTATAATATTTAGCTGTACTCATTTTTATAATTTCTTTCTCCAAATTGAAGGTTTGGAAATTTTGTGCAAGATAAGGATTTGTTTCCAAATCACTAGAAGTAGTGATTGAAGGATATTATAAAAATATGTTTCTTTGCATTTTTTATAAATAGAATCTATGAAATTATATAACTCTACTAAAAAATTATTCCTTACCGTATCTTTATTATTCTCTTTCTTATTTATGCTGGGCAAAGGTGAAATGCCCAAAGATACGTTATATACAGAATTGAAGTATGATATTGTTGTTCTCTCATCTACAAAAGAGACAAATAGTTTAAAATCGCTTCCGGCGGCAGTGTCCGTTTTCTCGCCTAAGAATCTCGACGGCTTGCAAGTGCATTCTATCAAAGACCTGAGTGCGATAGTACCGAATTATTTTGCTGCTGACTATGGTTCTAAAATGACAGCCCCGCTTTATATAAGAGGTGTCGGCGCACGTTCGGGTGAGCAAACAGTAAGTATGTATGTGGATAATATTCCTTATTTCAATACAACTTCGTTTGACTCCGAATTGTTTGATATTCAGCGTGTAGAAGTGCTAAGGGGAACACAAGGTACATTGTATGGTCGTAATGCAATGGGCGGAATTATCAATGTTTATACTTACTCACCACTAACTTACGAAGGAACGACAATAAAAATAGGGGGTGGTAATCACGGTCAGCTCTCGGGAAACGCTTCACATTATCAGCGGATAAATAGTAAGATGGGATTTTCTGTAGGAGGTTACTACAAACAAGATGATGGTTATTTTAAGAATCTATTTACCGGCAAAAAGGTTGATGATATGAAAAATGCCGGAGGACGTGCCAAGTTTGTTTGGGATATCAGTCCACGTCTGTCTGCTACCTATTCTGTAAGTTTCGACTATGTAGATCAGGGAGCATTTCCGTATGCCAATATAGAGACAGAAGAGGTTGATTACAACTCTGACAGCTATTACAAAAGAAAACTATTGACAAACGGGTTAGCGCTTCGCTATACGGGTCAGGGCTATGAGATTAACTCTACAATGGGTTATCAGTACCTGAACGATGATATGAACATGGACCAGGATTATACAAGATTGTCGATGTTTCAAATAAATCAGAAGCAAAGGCAAAATTCACTGAGTCAGGAGATCACAATAAAATCTACTAAGCCTTCTGATTATCAATGGTCGTTTGGCGGATATGGGTTTTATGACTACTTGCATACCACTCCTCCTGTATATATGATGTCGGATGGAATTCAGAAGTATTTGCAGGCGCCATTAACGGCTGTTGGGGCTCCAATTATTTTTACGGATGATCAGATAGACCTCAATGGACAATATAAACGTCCGACTTATGGTTTAGCTGCTTTTCATCAGTCAACATTCAATAATTTGTTCAAAGCAAAGGGACTGTCGCTTACTTTAGGTCTGCGTATCGACTATGAAAAAACAAAGCTGGACTACAATGCCGAAACTGTAGCTAATTTTGATGTGAAGATACCTAACTCACCAATGCCTCCAATGTCTTTTGCAGCGGATACAGCCATTGTAGGTGCTAATTCTAAAGATTTTTTGGAGTTTCTGCCTAAAGCCGTATTAAAATATCAGATAAATGAAAACTCATTTGTATATGGTTCAGCGTCGCGTGGCTACAAAGCAGGAGGACATAATATTCAGATATTTGCCGATCTTCTGCAAGAAGCCCTCGAAGCTAAAATGATGGGTATGCTACCACCGAGTATGGGTGGCGGTCATTCTGCATCTGCCGGTACACCAGTTAATAATCGTATCTCTTATAATCCTGAATATAGCTGGAGCTATGAACTTGGCGGACAAGTTGATATTATAGAAAATTCGTTGCAGGCAAACTTTGCCGTATATTATATGGATATACGTGATGTACAGATTACCCAGTTTGTAAATAATCGGGGTGGACGTATGGTAAGTAACGCCGGTAAAGCAGAAAGTAAAGGTTTTGAAATCGGCTTGAAGGCCCGCCCATGTAAAGGTTTTTATCTTTATGCGAATTATGGCTTGGCTGATGCTACATTCAAAGATAATAAAGTAAGGAATAGTACGGGAGACGTTGTAAAAGACTATACAGGCAATCATATTCCGTTTGCTCCCGGTTCTACATTCAGCATCGGCGGTAGTATTTCGTATGATTTTAAACGGAATACATTGTTGGATAGAATAACATTCGATACCAATTTTGCCGGAATCGGAAAAACCTATTGGGCTGAAGATAATGTGATCTCGCAAGGATTTTACGGAACACTTAATGCTAACCTTGTTTTAGAAAAAAATATATTCTCATTAGAATTCTGGGGTAAAAATATTCTCGATCGCGATTACAATACATTTTTGTTTGGGTCAGACAGTAAATATTTTGCTCAGAAAGGAAAACCTATGCGTTGGGGTGCATCTTTGATAATAAAGTTGTAATTTTGTAGCTTCATTTCGACAGCTATTTAATTATGAATTATAAAAAGGTCAAGCTAAAGCCTAAAAAAGAAGAATCGCTTAAGCGTTTTCATCCTTGGATATTCTCGGGAGCAGTACAGTCTAAAGATGAAAGTCTTACAGAAGGAGAAGTCGTTAACGTATATACCGTGAACGATGAATTTATTGCTGTCGGTCATTATCAGATTGGGAGTATAGAGGTTCGGGTATTATCTTTTGAAGAAGAAGATATTGATCTTGATTTCTGGAAAAAGCGTTTGTCTTCGGCATTGGAGTTGAGGAAATCGATAGGCTTATTATCTGATAATAATAATTCATATCGCCTTGTACATGGAGAAGGCGATCTTCTCCCCGGTCTTATCGTAGATGTTTATGCCGAAACGGCTGTTATTCAGTCTCATTCGGTAGGAATGCACGAGTCACGTCTGATGATCTGTGATGCATTGAAGGCCGTGTTAGGAGATAATCTGAAAAATGTATATTACAAATCGGAAACCACCTTGCCATACAAAGCCAATCTGGGAGCAGAAAATGAGTATCTGTACAAAGGTGATTCTGTCAACGAAATAGCACTTGAGAATGGTTTGAAGTTTTATCCTGACTGGGTAAAAGGGCAGAAGACCGGTTTCTTTGTAGATCAGCGAGATAATAGAGCATTGCTCGAAAAGTATTCAAAAGGTCGGTCTGTACTAAATATGTTTTGTTATACAGGAGGGTTCTCTTTCTATGCTTTGCGTGGTGGTGCAAATCTGGTTCACTCTGTGGATAGCTCATCTAAGGCAATTATGTTGACGAATAGGAATGTAGGGTTGAATTTTCCCGATGATAAACGACATGAGGCTTTTGCCGAAGATGCATTCAAGTTTTTGGGCGGTATCAATAAAGGAGACTATGATTTGATCATCCTTGATCCTCCCGCTTTTGCAAAACATAGAGGGGCTATAAAAAATGCATTACAAGGTTACAAGCGTTTAAATGCTGCTGCATTCGAAAAAGTAGCACCCGGAGGTGTTGTATTTACTTTTTCTTGCTCGCAGGTTATCAGTAAAGACGCTTTCCGTTTGGCTGTATTCAGTGCTGCTGCTTTGTCGGGTAGGAGTGTGAGAATATTACACCAGTTAAGTCAGCCCGCCGATCATCCGATCAATATCTATCATCCTGAAGGCGAATACCTGAAAGGATTGGTATTATATGTAGAGTGATTGGTTTTAGCCGGTTCATTATTCTGGCTTCAAATTATCTTATATAGAGAGAAGTAGGCTGAAAAGAAGAAGCGAAAAAGTAACAATTCGAAATAGATTAAGAAGTGTCACTTTTGTCACCTTTTAATGTTTAATGTTTTGATTGTTATGCGTTTGTGAATATCTTGTTTTGTCACTTTTTGTCACTTGATTGATAGAAATAAAGAGTTATCTACATAAAATGTTAAATAACGAATTTAACGATATAATAAAGAAGAAATTTTCGGGAGAAATATTTGATACTATTTCACGTGTGGCAGATGAGATGAATCTTGAATGTTACGCTATAGGTGGTTATGTACGTGATATATTTCTACGCCGTGTATCCAAAGATATAGATATTGTTACTATTGGTAAAGGTATCGAGCTGGCAGAGGCTGTGACTAAGGCTCTGGGGCGGAAAGCAAAACTTTCGGTTTTTAAGAACTTTGGTACAGCACAGATTAAGTACAAAGATACGGAGATAGAGTTTGTTGGAGCTCGCAAGGAATCTTATAATAGAGACTCGCGCAAACCGATTGTAGAGGATGGTACGCTCGAAGACGATCAAAATCGTAGAGATTTTACAATAAATGCGTTAGCGATTTGTCTTAATAAAGATCGTTTTGGAGAATTGCTAGACCCTTTCGGTGGGCTCAAAGATATGGATAGTTTGACTATTCGTACTCCGCTCGATCCTGATATTACATTCAGCGACGACCCTTTGAGAATGCTCAGGGCAATACGTTTTTCTTCACAACTAGGTTTTGATATAGAACCTAAAACCTTTGATGCAATCAGCCGAAATAAGGATCGTATAGAGATTATATCAAGAGAGCGCATAATCGATGAGGTGAACAAAATAGTACTTTCGCCTAAACCTTCGATTGGTTTTCTTCAACTCGATCAGACCGGATTGCTTTCTATTATCTTTCCTGAATTAGTAGCTTTGAAAGGTGCTGAAACAAAAGAAGGGGTAGGACATAAGGATAATTTTTATCATACTTTGGTCGTCTTAGATAATATATCAAAGAAAACAGACAATCTCTGGCTCCGATGGTCGGCTATACTTCATGATATTGCCAAGCCTGCAACCAAACGCTGGGATAATAAATTCGGTTGGACTTTTCACAATCATAATTTCATAGGCGAGAAGATGATTCCCGGAATCTTTAGACGGATGAAGCTCCCATTGAATGAAAAGATGAAGTATGTGCAAAAAATGGTTACTTTGCATATGCGTCCTCAGGTATTGGTAGACGAGGAAATTTCTGATTCAGCCATTCGCCGTTTGCTTTTTGAAGCAGGTGACGATATTGATGATCTGATGACATTGTGTGAAGCCGATATTACATCAAAGAATCCCGATAAGGTTCGTCGTTACCTTCGTAATTTTGAGATTGTACGTCAGAAACTAAGAGATATAGAAGAGAAAGATCAGGTGAGGAATTTTCAACCGCCGATCAAGGGTGAGGAAATAATGGAAATGTTCGGTCTTGGGCCCGGAGTGGAAGTGGGACGGCTTAAGTCATCCATCAAAGATGCTATCTTAGATGGGGTGATTCCCAATGAATATGACGCTGCTTACAATTATTTGATAGAGAAAGCGAAAAAAATAGGACTGACACCAATAAAATAATAATATGAAAAAGAATTTATTTGCGTTCGTTGTGTTTTTTATTTGCTGTGTGAGTGTGCAAGCTCAAAAATCAGCTTTAGTAATGGATCTCGCTTATCGGAATAAATTTAATTATACGAATTGGGGCGTAGGTTTACAGTATAAATATAATTTGCCTGCTAATTTTAGAGCAGCAACCGATTTCGTAGCCTATTTTCCTGAAGAAAGTAGTTTCGGTCTGGATTTCGGAATTAATTTACAGTATCAATTACATGTGTGTAATAACTTGTCTATATATCCTTTTGCTGGAGGTATTATGTCCAATCATTCATTCTCAGGAATTCCGAATAATGTAAATGAAACAGGATTTGGTCTTAGTTTTGGTGCAGGAGTTGAGTATAACGTAAGCAAGAAAGGATTCTTGAATTTCGATTATAGATATAATCTGATAGATAAAAAAAAGAATGCGTGGTATACGGATTATAGTCTCATACGTATAGGCTACGGAGTCCGGTTCTAAAATTATAGATAAAGAAATTATGACAATAAAATCAATTGTAGTTGTGGTTGACGAAGCAAATGCCATCGGTAAAAATAATGACCTGCTTTGCCATTTGCCGAACGATCTGAAGCATTTTAAGGCTATCACAGCGGGTTATCCTGTTATAATGGGGCGTCGAACGTTTGAGTCGTTACCTAAAGGTGCATTGCCCAGCAGAAGGAATATTGTGATAACTAATAATAAGGATTTACAATTCGATCGCTGCGAAATGGTTTCATCTATCGATGAGGCAATAGAGCTTTGTAAAGATGAACAGGAGATCTTTTTTATCGGGGGCGGAACAATATACAAGAAAGCAATTGGTTTTGCAGACAGGCTTTATCTGACCCGTATTCATCATCAGTTTGAAGGAGCGGACACCTTCTTCCCCGAAATAAAACAGGAAGAGTGGGAGGAGCTATCGCGAGAAGATCATGATACAGATGAGAAACATAAATACAGATACAGTTTCATCAATTTAGAGAAAATAAAACGTTAATATACTTGCTTATATTAAATAAACATCCTATTTTTGCAACCCGAATATCTGGAAGATAATTGAAATTATAACAGAAAATAATATATAGCAATGAAAAGAACTTTTCAACCATCAAACAGAAAGAGAAAAAACAAACATGGTTTTCGCTCTAGAATGGCTACTGCAAACGGACGCAGAGTACTTGCTTCACGCAGAGCAAAAGGAAGAGCTAAACTAACTGTCTCTGACGAATACAGCAAATAAGATCTTTTAAAGGCATTTTGCTAAAGATATACAAGGTAAGAATTATTATAATTCTTACTTTTGTTTTTTATATAAGCCTCACTTTCTATGAATTGGTTCGACTTGCTTGTAGTTATATTGATTGGGATAACCCTTGTTAAGGGGTTCTTTTCCGGGCTTGTTATGCAAATAGCATCTTTAGCCGGATTGATATTAGGTGCGGTTTTTGCTGGTCAGTTGTCAGGCTTTATAGCTCCCAAGTTGATAGAGCTAACCGAGGCGTCTCCTCACATTATCGGCCCATTATCTTATATTGTGGCCTTTCTGCTTATTATCGTGGCGTTGTTCTTTGCGGGGAAGCTACTCGAGTCATTTGTGGAAGCCATAAAAATGAGTGCTCTCAACCGACTGTCCGGAGCTTTGTTTTGTTGTGCTAAATGGCTTGTAGTATTCAGTATTGTGATAAACCTTGCTGTTGAATTAGACCAAAACAAGCATCTGATTAAAGAGGATGTGCGTGAAAAATCCTATTCCTATCCTACTGTTATCAATATTGCCAGAGCAGTAATTCCTTACTTGCGATTTGACTGGGTAAAAGACTTGAAAGAAGAGGCTGCTACCCATATTAAAGACAAGGGCATTGCTATTTAGATATACTATTTCTTAGCAACGGTTCCAGATGTTTGATGCTCATGAAATAAGTGATATATAATACCATCCGATAGTCCGATCTTAGGAACGAATATTTCGTTCACTTTACAAATCTTACTAATCGATAAGAATATCTTCAAAGCAGGAACAATAACGTCAGCACGGTAAGTATTAAGCTTATAAGACTGAATCCGCTCTTCATAACTCAACGATTTTAGGCTATCGTAGAGTTTCTTCAGTTCGTCATAGCTGATAGGTTCACGTTCTCTTTTTCCTAATACTTTGTGGATCTTATTTATGTTTCCACCCGATGCAATTATACTGAATGAGTTATTGTCTTTAGAGATATCCTTCAACCAAGACTTAAATCGTTTCTCTTCATCTTCTTTTACGGCATCTACGAGTAAGCGCACAGTTCCCATCTGAAACGAATTGGAGTCGACTTTCTGCTGATTGCTGTATACGATCACCTCTGTACTACCTCCTCCAACGTCAACATAGAGGTAGTTCTTCCTTTTGTCCATAAAGTTGTCCAACTCTCCGGCCTCGTATATGATTTCGGCTTCCTCCCTGCCTGTTATGATGTCTATGTTTATGCCACTCTCGCGCCGTATGTCTTCTACTATATTGGCTCCGTTGGTAGCATCACGCATGGCGCTGGTTGCACAGGCTCTGTAGTTCATCACGCCATAGGCTTTCATTATATGTGAGAAGCCCTGCATTGCATGTATAAGCCGCCACTCCTTATCTTTGCTTATTGTTCCAGAGGTGAATACGTCGTCACCCAAACGGATAGGTACACGGAGATAAGCTACCTTCTTGAAGTCGGGCGTTGTTCCGTTTACTTCAATGTTGTTTATAAGTAGGCGAATAGCATTAGAACCTATATCTATTGCTGCAAATATATCTGTATTCATTTTTTATCATTCAATTTCTTATAAAAATCGTATAAAGCTGTCTGAGAACGGCAAGGAGGATTGTCTCCTCTCTTTACATAATTGTTGCTTCCAAAGACAGTGAGATCTCTTGCTTTTTCGTTATCCGACCATTGTATATCAAAGAAGCCCTTCAATGTTTGTTTTATTTCTTTGTCGAGGATAGGAACTCCCACCTCTATTCTTCTGTCTAGATTTCGTGTCATCCAGTCTGCACTCATGATGTAAACTTTCTCGTCTCCACCATTGTGGAATATGGCTATACGTGCATGTTCGAGATAGCGATCGACAATACTTATTACCCGTATGTTTTCACTCAGATCTTTCATTTGTGGTTGTAAGCAACATGCTCCTCTTACGATGAGCCGTATCTCGACTCCTGCCTGACTTGCTTTGTAAAGCAGCTTCACCATTTCTTCATCGGTAAGGCTGTTAAACTTAGCAAATATATGAGCCCGTTTTCCGTTCTGCGCATTCTTTATTTCTTTCTTAATAAGGTTGACGAATTGATTGCGCATGTAATAAGGTGAAACAAGCAGTTGCTTGCACGAGAAGTGTTTGTGTGTATTGATCAGAAAATCGAATACTATAGCCGTATCAGCTACTATTTGAGGATTTGATGTAAACAAGCCGAAGTCGCCATATATCTGAGCTGTTGCCTCATTAAAGTTGCCGGTTCCGATATATGCAAAATCTTTATTCTTACGTTCTACCAAAACGATTTTGCTGTGTACCTTTAGTCCGGTGACGCCATGTATGACTTTTACCCCCTCCTTTTGCAGTATCTCCGAATATTCTACATTTTGTTCTTCATCGAATCGTGCCAGTAGTTCCATTAATACAACTACTCTCTTGCCGTTCTTGGCTGCATTGATGAGGGCATTAATAACTTTCGAACGTTCTGCAACACGATATAAAGTGATATAGATACTTTCTACTTTAGGATCTATCGCAGCTTCCCGAAGAAAATCAATAAAATGATTAAATGTATGATATGGATAATTAAGTAATACATCTTTACGAGCAATGGTTTTCAATATGCTCGAAAAAGGCTTTATATGCGGATGGTTTAGCGGAGCCAAGCTTTTGCTTTCAAGATCGGGACGTACCTTAGGGAATTTCATTAAATCCCTCATAAGATGATATCGCCCTCCTGCATCTAGTTCCTCTCGCCTTTTTAGCTGGAGCTTTGATGATATGATATCTAACAAGTCTTCGGGCATCTCTTTGTCGTAGATGAGGCGAACAGGCTGTCCGTGCAGACGATTTTGTAATCCGGTCTCCATCTTTTCTATCAAGCTTTTAGAAATGTCGTCATCTATTGTGAGTTGAGCATCACGCATCAGCTTGAATGTATATGCCGAAATACTTTTATAATTAAACATAAAGAATATTTCGTCCAAGCATAAACGAATTATATCATCTAAAAATATGATGTCGTGTCTGCCTTTTACTGATGGCAATACGACAAAGCGTGGACATGAAGAACTTACCGGAATTTGAATAATTGCATATCTGGAATCGTTTTTGTCGGAGCACATCTTAACCGCATGGTAGATATTGTTATCCCGCAAAAAGGGTAATTGGGTAGATTTACGAATTATAAGTGGAACAAGAAGCGGGCTGACAACGCTCGAGAAATATTCGTGGCAAAACTGTTTTTGTTTCTGGTTCAGTTTTTTCTCATTCACTACATAAATATTATGTTTCTCCATTTCGGAGAGAACATCGATATAAGTTTGCATAAATTTCTTTTGCCCTTCAGAGACCTGACTGTTGATAAGGGGCAGTAATTCTTTAGCAGTGTATCCTCCCGAGAGGAGAGGTGCGTTCTTTGCTCTAATCTGACTAAGGCGGACGATATTGGCTATCCTAACCTTTATATACTCGTCCTGATTGTTTGAGAATATACCAAGAAAACGAAGCCTCTGCATCAGAGGTACACTTTTATCCTGAGCTTCTTGCAGTACCCGCTCATTAAAGGTTAGCCAGCTTAAATCCCTGTTGTTTATCATTTATGCCAGTGTTGTTAGATGCCTTAAAAAAGTCTGCTCAGCCGAATTTACCCATTCACGAAAAGAGTCATCCGATTGTTGCTTTGTTTTCATATAGTTTAATAACACGCTCATATCAAAATTGTTTCCAACAATGCCTCCTCCAAAAGAGATAACATCAGCTGCGTTTACTTCCTGTTCTATATGAGCCGGGATCATCATTATGGCTTTCCCCAGATAGAGAGCTTCACAAACCGATTCGAACCCCGCTGTTGTAATATATCCGCAGCATCTGCTCATAAAGTTAAGGAATTTTTCATCATCGATCGTATGGAGTGTTAAATTTTCGTCTACTATTAGTTCCTTCGGTACATTTTGCTTATCCCAGAAGAAATGTAATTTTACGTTAGGATGTTGCTCGTGCCATGCCCTTACTTCATTTTCATACCCATGATTAAGCATGTATCCCAAAATGTAGTCTTCGGTTGTAGGTTGTAGCGATAATATTTCGGATCGGAGCAGAGGCGGAACTACTGCAATACGTTCGGGGATATAATCTTTTAACGGATAGAATGATAACGCAAGTGTTTTGGTTGCACCTACACCACATAGCAGCATGTGCAGTCTCAAGAACATCATTCCTTGTTCATCTCCTTTTCCATGTAAATAGCCCGGATGTTTTAGCAGATATTGATGTCCGATATTTACAATCGGGATATCAGTGCTAAATCGCAAATAGGTGAGCCCGGTGAGCAGTTCGTAGAAATTGACAATAACATCGGGTTCGTTTTTCTGTATACGCCGATGTATTTTCTCTATGCTTTTTTTATATTTCCTTAATCTCTTAGGCGATATGTTGAAAAGCAAAGTCTTTAAGAAGTGGATCCGCTTTTTATCTTTTTTGAATACAAAAGACAAGGTATCGAAAGTTCTTACTTTAGCTCCGATTTTCTGATAAAAAAAATCGGGTATGACCCGAACCTTACTTTTTCCAACTAAAACTTCTACAACCTCGTGACCATTGCGGCGAAGGATATCAGACAAGGCTATAGCCTGAGTCATGTGCCCTCGTCCATCTCCTTGAACAATAAATAAATATCTCATATTGCAAATCTTATATCTTTCTTGTCTTCAAATACCGAATTGTTAGCCTGTGGCTCAGGTACATAATATTCAACCTCCCAATTGCCGTCATAGTCTTCGGTGAGAGCAGATAGAGATTCGACCCAATCACCCGAATTCAGATAAAGAATATCGCCATAATATCTTTTTTCGGGTTGATGTATGTGACCGCATATAACCCCGTCACACTTTTTGTGGCGTGCTATATCTACAATATGTTTCTCGTAATCGCTAATGTATGATACAGATGCTTTTACTTTTTTCTTCACTTCTTGCGACAGGGAGTAATAAGGCAACCCCTTTTTTTCTCGTCTGTTGTTGTAGTATCTATTGATCAGCATCAGTAGAGAGTAACCTACATCTCCGATTTTAGATAACCAGCTGTAGCGAGATGTAACAAGGTCGAATACATCTCCGTGGAGGACATAGAACCGTTTGTCTCCGCTTTTGTAGATATAATCTTTAACAATTTCTATATTCTGAAACTTGAAAGGAAGTATCCTGTCCATGAAGTCGTCGTGATTCCCTCTCAAATAGATTATCTTCGTTTTACGTTGTATATCCAATAGTAGTTTAATGAAATTGCTGTGTCTCTTTTTCCACTTTGCTTTTCTTCCTCGCATCAATTGCCACCCATCAATAATGTCTCCGCATAAAATGAGAGTGTCGCATGTGTTGTCTTTTAAATATCTTGTTGCTTCTTTTGCTTTTGACCATTTAGATCCCAGATGGATATCTGAAAGAACAATGGTTTTGTGATGTTTTTTGTTTGTCATATTTTTTCTCTTTTTTTCATATCAAAAGAATAAATAGATTATGACAACGCTGTTAAGTAATTATGAATAAATGGTTAAGATTAATATAGGTAGGGTTTTATGATGATATAAATGATGAGCAAACAGATGGTAAATATTTCTCTGTTTGCCATGTATCTGTTTGTGCTGTAGTTCTTTATTTATCGATAGAAAGTGCAGGGGCAGACGGTTGATAGAAGTGCGTCATGTATAGGTCTTTGATAATGCCATCGGCGACACCTATTATTGGTGTTTCGATGACAAGTGCCCGAGCCAGTTTCATTACTTTAAGGTATATTGCTATTGCAGGCAATATCACTTCTGCCCGATTGAGGTTTATTTTAAGATTCACCAACCGTTCTTCGTAACTCATTTTTCTCATTTTAGCCGCAAAGCTCACTAACTCTTCTCTGCGTATGCGTCCTGAACGGCGTAATAGTGAATCCAGTTTATTTATGTTTCCACCCGACCCAATGAGGGATACTTTTATATAATCTTTGCTGTGTTCTGTGAGCCAATTTTTCATTCTGTCCCATTCGGCTCTTTCTTCCTCAAGCGGTAGTGAGCGAATAGTTCCTAGCTTGAACGATTCGGATGCGATCTCTTTGTTCTGATAAAAAATAATGAGCTCTGTGTTTCCTCCACCTACATCCGTATATATGTATACTCTGTTCTCCTCGAGCAATTCGTCTATTCTGTTTGTAAGAATAAAGCGAGCCTCTTCTTTGCTGTCAATTACATCGATTTCGATGCCCGACTTGGCAACTACGTACTCCAATACTTCTTGTGCGTTAGAGGCTTCCCTGATGGCAGACGTTGCACAGGCACGCCATATTTCTACATCATTTACCTGTATCAGCCCACGGAAAGATTGCATTAGAATGGCGAGCTTTTCTTTCTTCTGCTCACTTATATATCCTGTAGAAAATGTATCCTCTCCCAATTTTAAAGGAATACGAATTAATGAATCCTTTTTAAATACTGCACGTCCATTATAATCGAGAACATCTGTGATAAGAAGGCGTACAGAGTTGGAGCCGATATCTATTGCTCCTAAACGTCTAACATTCATAAGCTTTTTTTATTGGCAAAAATAAGTAAGAGGGGTTACAAAACTATTACTATTGGATTGCATTAAAATTAAGATTGTCGGGTTGTTATATAATTGTATTATTCAGAACTATTACACTTTAATGTATTGTCTTTTATTTTTTTATGAGAATTATAATGCTTATGTTTGGTTTGTATTGATTGTTTATCTCAAAATAGAAAGATTATGGCAGACTTAGATCATAAAAAAGAAAAAACGGAAGCAGGGAAAGAATCGTCCGGCTCACATATTCTTAGTGGCGATGTGCTTGAATTACCATTGCAAATAGCAAAGAAAGTAGTAAGCGTTCTGGTTGAGGATGGCGAGGAAGTATCTGCAGAAGGCAGCGATAATATTCTGGATAATGTTTCGGAAGCTTTGACTTCTGTAGGGGAAACGATCGGAGAGCACGCTGAAGAAATAGCTGAAAGTGTTGTTAGAGTTGCGGGGGGAGTTGCTGAGGTTTTGGGTGATACTATTAGTGATATTGAAGTATAGTTCTCTTGTTTATGCAGAGTGAATCTTACTGACAGGTATAATGTTGTAAAAAATAAAAAATTATCTTTATGCGATTTTTCTGATTTATTACGCATGAAGAAAGAATTAGTATGGAAAGTAAGCCGTTTCGAAGAGCTTACTATAAACGAATTATATGAGATCTTGCATCTACGGTGCAAAATATTTGTTGTTGAGCAAGATGCTCCGTATCTCGATACAGACTATAAAGACCAAAAAGCACTGCATCTCTCCGGGTATGCAGACGACAGGCTAGTGGCTTATTGCCGTATATTTAAGGCCGGAGATTATTTTGAAGAGGCTTGTATCGGACGGGTTATTGTTGCTCAGGAGTATAGGAAGTACGGGTATGGGCACGACATGATGAAAAAAGCCCTGGATATAGCATCTGCAACTTTAGGTGAGACGCGAATTACGATTTCTGCTCAGCAATATCTTCAAAAATTTTATGAGAGCCACGGCTTCAGGCAAACCAGCGAGATGTATCTCGAAGATGGGCTACCCCATATTGAAATGAAAAAAGAATAGAATTTTTTAAAAAGTCTTGTTCGTTAAGATATTAAATCATAAATTTGCAGCCCGAAACAGAGAGGAGGTTTGATGATCTTTTGAACAAAACATATTCACTTGTGGTATGATATTGCTTTACTGAAGCAATGTTCAGAAGATCATCAAACCTCCTCTCTGTTTCGGGCTGCAAATTTATGATTTA
>NZ_JAIXHZ010000194.1:0-4331 GCF_043392705.1 Dysgonomonas sp. Shenzhen-Wh21 | reverse complement strand
ACTCAAGTATTGATTTGAGCTTAGAAAATACAGCGTTAGGTACAACTATACCTTACAATTTTACATCTGCTAATAAATACTATTCGAACGGAAAGCTTTCGTACGAGGCAGAAGGATTGGTTCCGGCATGAGCAGCTATCTGGTATTTTAAGAATCCGGTAAAAATAGCATCCGGTAAGCAAATTGTAAGGTATAGTTGTACCTAACGCTGTATTTTCTAAGCTCAAATCAATACTTGAGTTATTATACAAAACAACGTATGCATCATTCTGAAATTTTCCCGATCCATCATTCTTTTGACATCCTCCAACATATAATTCTTTGATAACTATTTGTCCTGTCTTGGATGCATTCAATTTTAATTCAACCGGGGTGGTATTAACCCAATTATTTCCAATCGTAAGATTCGATTGACCATTCAAAACATAAGAGCTTCCACCAACGGCCCTATTATCAGTCGCTGTTACCTGATAGATACCTGTAGAGACTTTAAAAGATGCCTCCCCCGAAGCGTTTGTTGTTGCCGTATATGCTGCTTTCGTAGTTGTATTAACGAGTGTAACAATAACATTTTCAGATGAAGTGTAATCATCTGGATAAACTAGTTTAACAGCCACATCATAAGTTTGATATTTATCATTATCATCAGTGTCATTGCAAGAAGTTCCTATTGTAAGAACTGCTATTAGTAAGAAAAATAATTTTTGTAAATTCATAAGTTACTTTTTATATGTTTATATTTATTTTACATCTTTCTCAACCATCTTTTTACAATTTGATACGAAGAGTTAGTCCGTAATAAAATTCAGGTAAATAACCAGAGCCGAATAAAGAATATTCACTGTTATTTTGTTTATTCTTAACCTTTGCAACATTATTAAAAAAGTTATTTGCCAGAAATGATATTGAAACATGATCACCCAACTCTTTTGTCACATTCAGATTCGCCGAAAAATATGCGGATATATCTGTAGGTTTGAAATAGTAATTAACATTTGATCGAACCACCATTCTTGCCAGCTCGTTGAATAAAGCGGAATCATTATCTTTGGCCCATAAGAACTTTTCTTTAAATGGAATTTTTGTATTCATATCATCCAAGCTCACATAATATAAAGGATAAAGAGCAACGAAATAGTCTCCTTTATAGATATTTGTCTCTGAATTTGAAGGGATGTAATCACTCCTATTATCTATTACAAAACCTCGTGAGCCTGTAGATGATTCGCTCAATTTTTGCTTATAATCATACAAACAACTTTCTAATCGAAGAGATACTATGAGGCGTATTGCTGGTATATGAGTACTTATCGAAAGATTATTTGTTATTTTTTTAGAGAGGCTGCCATTAGCAACATCATCCGTACCTTCATATAGACCGATATATTTATAAGGATTTCCATCAGCCATATTTTGAGAAAGGCTAGGCGAATATGCTATCAACTTTGTTTTTAGCCCCTTATAATAGTTGTAAGATCCATCTACTTGGAATGAAGTATGAATAGAGGGGATTTTGCCGAAATTAATTACCCATTCCAGCCCTCTTTTCGAAAAATCAGATTCATTGTAATAATAACTATTGGTCTTAAATGTATTCCTTTCTTTATAAGCTAACTGTTGGCTAGGCAAATTTCCTGTCAAATCTGAAACGGTAACTATTCCGGTAGTCTTATCTATTTGGTATGAACGATTAGCTTCAGGAATTAAATTATTCTCAAGTGCTGTCTGATCTGTAAATTTATAAGAATACGGAGTGTATAGGGTAGCATCAGCATAGGGGGCTATTGTCTTACTGTTATAGGCTAGTAACGAAATATCTACTTGTCCAATACGAGTATTTAATGCTAATTCTATTAAACGGCTTCTTTGCCATTTAAGATTCGGATTGTAAATAGTTGTACTGGGCATCGTATTGTATGCGTAATACGTTGTGTTTTGTGCCGTTGTACCTGGTGTAAAAACCAATCTATCCTGATAGGTAGGAGTTGGATTCAATATATATGAAGAAGGAAGCTTTACAGCATCTCCAAATCCTGCACGTAAACTCATTAAAGAAAGAGTGTTTTTGGGACGATTCCAGAATATATATTTTGCACTAACCCGAGGTGACAAACTATTAATTGTTCCGTACTCAGATTTACTTATATATGTTAAATCACTTCGCAGACCAACTGATGTCTTTAATGAAGTTTCCCTAGGTAAGACAAAAGTTACTTCATTTTCGGCAAAAAGAGCCAGATTATTTACTGCAGACTGATCGCTATATTTATATTCTCTCCATGTAGGAGCATAGCGCATATCGGTATAATATATTCCCTTGCCTAGATTTGTAGTCCGATTAAAATCTGATCCTAGCATAAAGCGATTAGTTACATCTCCGAATTTTCGTATCCAATTAGCTTTCATCTTTGTTGTAAATAAAAGAGGTTTACTATCTTCTCTTCTTGTTGTATACCAATATCCTCCGGGGATCAGTATAATCTCAGCATTCGGGTTGATGTCATACAAAGAACCGATAAAATAACCAGATTCTGATGTATGAATAGCAGCTGTTGAAGTATTACTGTCCTTGTTTTCTTTCTTCTCACTTTGTAGATCCGAATAATTAAGAGTTCCCGAAAATTCTAATTTAGTAATCCACGGTTTGTTAAGCAGCCAATCTAGCTTCATGTTCAACCGAAGTGCATTATCCCTTTCTTTTGTATAAGTATCTACAAAAGCATCCGGATCTCCTTTCGAATTATAGCCTCCAACATTCCCTGTCAAACCTAAAGAAAAATTCAAAGGATTATTCCGATACGGATTAAATGCCTTGGAATAAATCAGAGATAGATTATTTCTTACATAAGTTGTATAAGGAGAAGCTATATCGGAGTTGGATTTTGTATGCTCAAAACTCGTATTAAGTATCCCCCACTTCTTCCCTAAAAGGAAGCCTTTATCGAAAGCGATAGATTTTGTATTCGGCTTGGTACTTAGTTCTATATTTAATGGCGATTTGCCTTTCTTCGAATTTATACGTATCATCCCATTGGATAAGTCTCCATGCTCGACAGAAGGAACTCCGGTTATAACCTCTACAGACTCAATATTATTTGAAGCTATATTGCGGGTATCAGCCCCCTCTACTTCTTTTATAAATTGACTATTGTTGGATATTCGTACGCCATCGACTTCGACTACTGTTCCAAAAGAAGATAAGCCTAGTTCACTCCCTCCGTTAGAGCGAAGATTAAAGCGGTCGGCACCTGCACGACTAATAGCTAAATTTATTTTTTTACTGGTTTGGCCTCCGGGTAAAAGAGCTGCTATTTCAGTGATATTCAACACTTGTATCTGATCTAATGCTGCACGTTCGATAGTATAGGCTGTTGTAAGATCTTCCACTTTCTTCTCTGCAGTAACAACTATCTCATTCAATAGTAAGTTATCCTCTGCCAAATAAAAAAGCAGATCGTTTTTATTCTTATCTACTTGTATTTTGAATGCTTTTTTCTCATATCCCAAGATAGAAATATTCAGCTCAAAAAATCCCGCCGGAATATTTTTAATAGTGAATTTCCCTTCAATGTCGGAAATAACAGCTAAGCCAAGATCTGAGATAGAGATTGTAGCATACTCTATGGGCGTCTGATGTTTCTTGTCTAAGAGTTTTCCCGATATCGTGTATAACTGGCAATATGCAGATTCAATAGTGCATATAAATAAAAAGTAGAGCAATAAACTCTTTTTCATTAATTTTATAAAATGTTAGAGATACAAATGTAGTTGTTCAACAAAAAGCCTTCAATCGCATATTCTTGGTATTTTGATTCCTATAAATACCATATAGTAGGTATCTCCACTCCGTTTTTATAAAATAGTAATTAATATTACCTAATTTGTTTCTTGTAGGATAAAATCAAGATCGAGGAAAATCATTCCTATATGTTGTAACAACATGGAGTAAATCATTATCTTTGTTGATAAATGAACCAAAATTATAGATAATCATTATGAGTTCAAACCAAGATAATGCATCCCGATGGCTGAGTAAAAAAATAACTGAAGCCAAAGGTCTATATATTATAGCGGCTGTATTTACTATTTTAAGTGCGGTATCTTTTATCGCTTTTTGCTGGTATTTATCACAATTTGCAACCTCATGGCTTGATCGGGGATTACTTCAGCCACATCCTCTCCTATCTGCATTAGTGTTTCTTACGGCTAGATATATCTTTGCTCATTTTGCTTCGATATTCAATTATAAAGCGGGAAATACGATTGTATCCAAAGTCAAAAAAAACCTTTATCCAATATTATTAAACAACAATAAATTAGACTCTGTAGCA
>NZ_JAIXHZ010000193.1:0-13742 GCF_043392705.1 Dysgonomonas sp. Shenzhen-Wh21 | reverse complement strand
TATTCTTTCAGATAATTATATTTTCTAATTATTTAGCAGATTCAAGTTTAAGTTCTTTATGTGAGTCTTCGACAAAAGATACCGATATAGCAGCCAAAAGCATGGCTATCCCTGCAACCACCAACATCATTATAGAGCTGCCACCAACTACATGCTTTAATATAAGCCCGCCTGTCAGCCCCGCTACGATCTGAGGTATGGTAATCGTTGCATTAAAGATTCCCATGTATAGCCCCATTTTGCTAGCCGGTAACACGGCTGATAGTATAGCGTAAGGCATAGCCAGTATACTTGCCCAAGCAATACCGACACCTACCATAGAAACAAGTAATAGGTATTTGTCTTCAAACACATACATAGACATCAGCCCTAAAGCACCAAGCAGTAATGAAAAGGAATATACTTTTTTGCGACCGAGCTTATCAGCGATTTTAGCCATGAAAATAGCAAAGATAGCTGCAAAGATACCATATACACCACTCAATACTCCGTTCCAGTTTCCGGCTTCGTTATATGCCGCAGAGAGAGGGTCTGTTGTATGCCACACATTCTCTGCAATTCCGCCGATTGCATACACCCACATAATGAAGAGTGCAAACCATGAGAAAAACTGTACTATAGCCAGTTGTAACATTGTTTTTGGTGTGGCTTTGAGTACATCTATAAAAGATTTCTTTTGTTTTTCTTCTTCTGTTATATTATTATATTCTTCATACTCTTTCGGGGCATATTCTTTGACACGAATACTTGTCCATAACACTGTCAGTAAAAGTGCTGAACCTCCTATATAAAAAGACCAGATAACAGATGGTGCAACCTTTTCCCCCACACCGGGAATATTCTGAATACCTATCCAAGTAAGTATAAATGGTAGGAATGATCCAACTACAGCTCCAATGTTTGTAAGGAAGCTTTGAGTTGAATATCCTAGATTTCGTTGTTTGTCATTCACCATATCGCCAACCAAAGAGCGGAATGGCTGCATAGAAACATTAAAGGCACAATCCATAAATAACAGCATGAATGCTCCAAAAAATACAGGAGGCATAATAGCTGCTACAAACTCGGAATTTGGCATAAAGAACATGGCAACGGCCGAAACTATAGCTCCTCCCAAAATAAATGGAATACGACGTCCTAGACGTGTCCATGTACGGTCACTCGACATCCCGATGATTGGTTGTACAATGAGCCCGGCAATAGGGGCAGCCAGCCAGAATAATGGAAGATGATGAGGGTCAGCACCTAAAGCTGATAAGATACGACTTGTTTGAGAACTTTGTAAAGAATATCCGATTTGTATTCCTAAGAATCCGAAACTGAGGTTCCAGATTTGCCAAAATGTTAGACTTGGTTTTTGTTTCATGGTTTGTCCGATTATCTAAATAAACCTATTGTTATTAGCCATCAGACAAGTTACGTGTTGTCTGCCTGACAATTAATGAAGTTTTTATTATTTTGTTTTTCCTTGAGGTATTCTCAGGGTTTTCTATTTTCTCTAAAATTAGTTTCATCGCTTCCATCCCGACCTCTATAGGATGCTGATCCATAGTTGTTAACATTGGGTCGGTATCTTGAGATATATTAGAATTCGAAAATCCACAGATAGAGATTTCTTCAGGAACCTTGAATCCTAACTTTTTACAAGCAAGTAATATTCCTGAAGCCGTATAATCATTCATTGCCATAAAAGCATCAGGATGATTGGGTTCTTGCAAAATCTCCATTGCTCTTTCATACCCGAGCTGTTTTGTGTCTGCGGTACGTATCAGTTGTTCATCAACAGGTATCTGATGTTTTCTCAGAGCGTCTAAATAGCCATTTTTCCTGTTTTTTGAAATCTCAAGATGTGAAGGTGCTGAAAAGAAGGCTATACGCTTACAGCCTGTTTTTATCATATAATCTACAGCAGTAAGTGTTCCATTATAATCGTCCACTACTACTTTATCTGAATCGATTCCGGTACATATCCTATCGAAGAAGATGACGGGAATATCATTGTCTATGAGTTCCTGAAAATGATCGTATTTTGTTGTTGTCTTCGACTGAGAGATTAAAATCCCACATACTCGTGCCTTTATTAGTGTTTGCACATTCCTGGCTTCTTTTTTATAGTCTTCAAGCGATTGGCAAACAATTACATGGTAATCTTTTTCTTCAGCAACTGTTTCCATTCCCGAAAGGACTCCCGAAAAAAAGTGATTAGCAAGTTCAGGTACAATAACTCCAATAATATTGTTGTGTTGAGTTCTGAGACTTAAAGCCAACGCATTTGGCTTATACTTATGTTTTTTTGCATAATCCTGTACTATTCTCCGTGTTTCAGGGCTAATGTCCGGATTATCTTTCAACGCCCTCGATACTGTCGAGGGCGATATATTGAGATCCTTTGCAATATCTTTAATAGTAAGAGGCCCTTTTTTCATGCACTAGAATTTTGATGATACTTTCTATAAAAGTAATCAAAATTCTAATATAAAAACACTTCTTGGTCTAATTGTTAACGTCTCACCATCCAAGTTTATAATATTTTCAGTGATAATATCTTTAGCCTGACTTTTAGGTAGTATTTCTTTGTAAGTAGCCAAATTAATTGTCTTTTCACTATCCGAGCCACTTAATATAACAACTACCGATTTTCCATTATACTTACGCTCATAAACGTAAACGCCATTGGTTGGTGCAAAATGCTTTAGAGTCCCTTTTGCTATTGTTTCATTCCCCTTGCGCCAGTTTAATATCTTCTTCATGTAATCGAAGGCCTCGTTTTGTTGAGCCGTTCTTTCATTCGCCTTAAACATATTCACCGCATCACCTTGCCATCCACCGGGGAAGTCGCGACGAAGATATCCATCACCTTCACTTTTGTCTGCCGCCATTAATATTTCTGTACCGTAATATATTTCAGGTATGCCACGAGTCGTTAGCAGAAAAGCAATAGCTTGTTTATATCTGTTTAGATTTGATGTTTGTTTTTCATTCTTGAAAAAGCGTGATGTATCATGATTGTCAAGGAATATTAATAGGTCTCGGGTGTTTTCGTAAACGATATCCTGCCCTAAATATTCGTATATGCGAGATAGCCCCAAATCCCATGTTGTTTCTTCGTCAAAGGCTTTTTCCATCACAGACAATAGAGGAAAGTCCATTACACTGCGAAGGTTAGAGTTTCTTGGTGCAGCCAGTTTGCTGTCTTTTTGCCAGAAAGCAATAGCTACGTTGTTGTTTAACCAAGTTTCGCCTACAATATTGAAATCAGGATATTCTTCAGTAACTTCTTTACACCAGCGAGACATCATATCGTAGTCGGCATAAGGGTGGGTATCCTGACGAATGCCATCGATACCACTATATTCTATCCACCAAATACTGTTTTGAATTAGATACTTTGCTACATGTTCGTTACGTTGATTGAAGTCCGGCATAGATTCAACAAACCATCCGTCAATTGCCAGTTTTTTATCTGCCGCTGAAGCATAAGGGTCATGTTGCGTTGTAGTCTTATAAGATGTTTGAACGTATTTGTTTGGATAATTAAACCAGTCTCTGGACGGCTTATCAGTGAATAGGTAATGTTCACTTCCACAGTGGTTGAATATCATATCCATAACTACTTTCATTCCCTTCGCATGAGTCTTGTCTACAAGATCAACAAATTCTTGGTTCGAACCAAAACGACGGTCTACTTTGTAGTAGTCGGTAGAGGCATATCCATGATAAGAACCTTCGGGCATATCGTTTTCCAGTACCGGATTGAACCAGATAGCTGTCACGCCTAAATCATGTATATAATCCAAATTATCAGCTACCCCTTTGAAGTCTCCTCCATGGCGGGCATATTGTTGATTTCTATCTACTTTGGTTTCACGCATCCCCGGAATCACATCATTTGTAGGGTCTCCGTTCGCAAATCGATCCGGCATAATGAGATATAAAACATCACAGGAGTTAAATCCAACTCTTTCGGAAGAGCCTGCTTTACGTTGTTTAATCTCATAAGGAATAACTTTTTTTTCTTTACCTTGCTGTAAGATAATATCAAATTTCTCAGGTTGGGCATTCGAAAGATCTAAATATAAAATAAGATAGTTAGGATTTTCAAGCTTTACAGTTTCTTTTATTCTGGCCGTTTTGGAAGTAATACTTACATCACATTTAGATATATTATTTCCGTGAATCAGCACTTGCAGTTCGGGGTTTTTCATTCCCGCCCACCAGAAAGCCGGATCTACAGTCTTTATATCAATTGCTAGAATTGATTGACTTACAAAAACAAGAAGTAATAAAATTAAACAGTTTCTTTTCATCGGTATATTTATATATATAGGTTTATTCTCTTCCGGATGATTTTACCATCTCTTTTACATGTGCATTATATTCTTCGGCATCTAATAATTCCTCCAGACTGAGGTGCATGCGATATCTCCAATAATGTTGTGCTATCGCCGGAATATTTATACGTTCTTCTTCCGGGTTCTCTCTTTTCAGCTTATCATCTATAGAGAGCCAGTCTTGAAGTGGGAGTATAGCGAGCATTGAAGGAGAGTTTAAGTGATTGGTTACAATCTGCGAGCATAGCTCAGAATTACAGTCTTGCGGAGCTGCTCCGTTTTTCCATAATATTTGATTGTAATACTTCTGTGTTGTTTCTCTGTTTTCGTTCCACCATGCTCTTATCGGAGCCATGTCATGAGTAGATGTAGTACAAACACTCATATATGGCAAGTTGCCCAGATAGTTGAAAGCCATGTCTTTTACTTTAGGCATACGCTCTATCTCCAGACTGAGTATTTGCAATTCGTTCATTACAGACGGAACAGACTCTGGAACCATCCCAAGGTCTTCTCCACATACAAGCATGCGTGTAGAAGCTATAAGGCTAGGCAATTTGCTCATGGCTTGCTCTCTCCAGAATTGAGAGTGGCGGCGATAGAAGAATTCGTCATAAAGCCTGTTGAACGCGAGTTTGGCATTGTTGTCCAGATCGGCATACGAATGGGTGTACTGTGCAGTAATACGAGGATGATATTTACAAGGTTCACGTTTATCTTTAATAAACAAAACTTCGTTGCATAAACTGTACAGTCCGTTTCGTATAACATTGCTTTTATTATCAGTTTTATTCTCAAATAAAGCTTTAATCTTCACTTGTGTATTGCAAGAGTCTTTCAATTTGAAAGTTTGCCAAGCAATTGGAGTTAGATATCTATCAATAACGTCTTGAGTATATTCTCCAAATACATCATTCAGAAAATGTTCGTGAATATAAGGACTGGTCATTCTATACTCATCAAACCACATACCCCACGACTGTATTTCTTCCACAGTCATCGGTATCGCAGGGCTAAAATACCCTAAGAGACCTTGTACCGATGATAGAGGTATCTCCCAGATGCGGAAAAAACCTAATATATGGTCAATCCGATATGCGTCGAAATAATCGGCCATTTTGCGGAAGCGCTTTACCCACCATTGGTAGCCGTCTTTCGCCATTTCATCCCAATTGTATGTAGGGAATCCCCAGTTTTGACCGAAAAACGAGAAATCATCAGGTGGCGCACCCGTTTGTACGTCCAGATTGAAAAGGTGAGGTTCTACCCATGCTTCAACACTGTTGCGGCTTATACCGATAGGTATATCTCCTTTTAATACAACTTCATGTTGATGAGCATACTCTTTTACTTCCTTCAATTGTATATGTAGCAGATATTGAGTAAAGCAAAGCATCTCTACGCTTTCTTTTGCTTCTTTATTTGATTTTATAAATGCAGTTAATTTCTTTTTATCAAAAGAGTTTTGGGTTTTCCATAAAGAGAAATTTGCCGTTTTGTACACGTCACGGAAGTATGAAAAACAAGCATAAGGGAACAGCCATTCTTCATTTTGCTTATAGAAAGTGAGATAGTCTTTACTTTTGAGGGTTGATGTTCCGATCTCTTTAAATAAATCTTTTATATATGACGACTTAAGGGCTAGAACCTTATCATAGTCTATTTCTTTTAATGCATTTAGCTCTTTAGCTTCACTTTCGTATTTCTTATATAATTTCTCATCCTTAAGAGGATAGCTCTTTAAGCCTAAATAGATAGGGTGGAGGGCATAAATTGATATCGCATTATATGGGTACGAATCGATCCACGTGTGCGTGATTGTAGTATCGTTGATCGGTAATATTTGTATGATTTTCTGCCCTGTAAGGGTAGACCAATCAATCATTTTTTTGAGATCGGAAAATTCACCTATCCCAAAGCTATCGTTTGACCGTAGCGAGAATACAGGGATAGATACTCCGGCAGCTTTCCAACTCATCCATTCGTGACGATAGTCAAGTGCCTCTACTCTTACTGTATCTTCCTTTTCGGTGATGGGAGAGAGCACTCTGTTTGAGCCCTTTTCCCAATGAATTATCTTTTTCTCTGAATTATCGTATATAGCTAATTTATACTCCTGGGGAGTTTTTATTGAAGATGCATTGATTGCTACTTGCCATTCTCCAAAATTAGCAGGAGTAAGGTATATGGCCTTTTCAATATTCCATTCGCCTAAAGCTTTTGACGAACCCGAAAGAATCATTGTTTGATTTTTCTTTATATACGGGCAATTTACCTTCAGTAGAATAGTTTTTTTGTAATACTTCAATTTTAAAGCATTATCATGATGGAAAAAGCTTTCCGAAAAACCTGAAGTATAAAGATATCTCTGAGATGGAACTCCACGCCATGAATCCAATACATCGAAAGTCTTGCTTGCCTCCAACAATAACGTATGAGGATCTCCCCACTCTTGTGCGGTAACTATTTCATTTTCTTTTACAGTATAGCGATATTCTATAGATGTATCATTTGTTTCGAAGTCAACAATCCATTCACTTGAAGAGATACATGTCATTTTCAGAGCCTTCTTCTCGTCCCAGTTGCCTAACTCGGGGCAAGATCCGCAGACATAGATATTTTGTCCCCAGACAGTATGATAGTCGATATGTAACTTTATTTTCATGTTGCAGTTTTTATGGTTATAGATTAATGGTCTTTTTATGCAAAAGAGTATATCTGCTAAACAAAACTACATATTAAAGTATGATACTATGGCTTTAGAGGATTGTTTTTTTATGAAAATGATTTGCAAACGATTGCATTAGAACATAAAAAGCACAGAATCAGTTCTGTGCTTTCAATGCTTTTGTTGATTATTATTGAGGTTGAAAATGTTTTCCAATCTTTTCGAATTGGAATCAGAAACCAAAGCCATCAATGACAACATCTTCTTTCTTTTCTTCTTTGAAAGCTTTACGCTGTTTGTGCTCCTTGTTTCCTTCCACGTATATTGCTCTGTATGGGCGAACAGGACAAATATATTCGCAGCCGCCACAACCAACACAGATGTCAGGGGTGATGAATGGGATGGTCAAACCTTCGTGACCTTCGTATGGGATCATCGTTACGGCTTGAGTAGGGCAGTGTTCTGCACAGGCTCCGCAATTTGTCCCTTCGGTATGGACTATACATATATCTTCGTGAAAAGTAACACGACCAATTTGAGTCATGTGTTTTTCTTCCATCGTAAGTGATTTTAGAGCTTGACTTGGACAAACATCAGAGCAAACAGTACAATTGTAGTTGCAAAAACCTTTGTCGTAGTTCATCATAGGTTGCATCATACCTCCTAATCCATATTCCATAAAGGCAGGCTTGATAACCTTTGACGGGCATCGGCTGATGCAAAGATGACATGCCGTACAGTGCTCTAGTAAATGTTCTGCACTTACCGCACCCGGAGGACAAATCGCATTCTTACGGATGTACTTATCATTACCGATCAACTCGGCAGCTTTGTTTTGGGCATACGCAGCAGGAACTGCTATCGCTGTGGTGAGTCCGGCAAAAAGGAATTGTCTTTTATTTTTATCTGTTTTACTATTTGCTTCCTCTGTTGTCCCACGTTTTTTCTTGAAGGATGGAGAGAACGCAAGTGCATTCTTTGAGCAACTGCTTAAACAATTGAAACAATCTACACAACGAGTATAGTCTACAGTGTGATTTTTGCTGTCGATACACGAAGCCTTACATTTCGTAGCACATGAACCACAGCTATTGCACAAGCTCTCGTCTATCCTGATTTTAAATAAGGAAAACTTGCTTAAGAAACCCAATACTGTGCCTACAGGACAGATGGTGTTACAATATGTTCTTCCATATCTCCAAGCAAAAAAGCCGATAGTAAAGAATGTAATCAACGCCACAACAAAAGAAAATAGGCTAAGCATGACTATTTCCACTTTGTAGAAAGTATAATTACCAAAGCTTGTAAAAATAGATTCTAAAACATTGTTGCCACCCATATAAACCAGGCGGAATGCATTCGAGATAATTCTTCCCCATGCACTGTAAGGATCGATTAATCCAAGTAGGATAGGGAATCCGGCGAAGAAGGTAATAATTGTCGCAGCGAGAACACTCCAGCGAAGAATGTTTTTTGCTTTACTGTAATTGTAGCGTTTCTTTTTCTTTGAGAATAAGCGTCGTTTAGAAAACCAGCTTACGATGTCCTGATAAATTCCCATTGGGCATATAGACGAGCAGTAGATGCGCCCGAAAAGTAAGGTTAGGATAGCTAAAAAAAGAAGAATAAGCAAACTACCTCCCAGTATTGCGGGAACTAGTTGTATCTGGGCTAACCCGTGAAAACTTTCAGGTAGTAAGGCTGCAAAGTCCAGAAAATAGAATGTTATGAGAGTGAATATCACAATAGATATCCCTACTCGCAAGTACTTAAGCATTTGATGATAGTTATAGTTTAATTATATTTTTATTCTCTTGATGTTCAGTTTTTCAATATCCATTGTTCCCAGTTTTAGCTTTTGTCCGTTAGCCAAGTGACCTACATGGTCGAGTGGCATCTCTCGTACCTGACCAAAGAATTTAGTAGTGGCAGTATCTACTGCAACAATATCTTGTGATACGAACAATCCCTTTGTCGTTACCACATCGGATGCCGATCTTCCCTGAGGCCCGTTGGTTTTCACGATACGGTATGCATCCACTACATTCAATACCGGTTTTTTAGAATATGTACACACGTCAGCAATGCATTGTTGCAGTCCGCTTGCATGAAATATTCTTCTATCCCATACAATGCCCATATAGTTTTTCATCGAGATAGTGAGATTCGCTCCACCATGATGTTTGAGTACAGGCGTGTTGATCCATGCATCACAGTCCAGAATGGCTTGATGTATCTTTGTGCTTTTCAGGGTAACACCGTTAGGCAACGACACACTTTTGTAGTATGACTCCTCATGAGCAGGTACAACCTTTGCGCCGGCGGCCTTTGCAGCAGCTTCTATACCGCTATTCTTGTAGCATTTGAGCCAGTCGTCACAGGTGTGATCAAATACCGTAACTTCCTTAGCTCCGGCAGCAAAGCACTGTTTAACAATCTCGCTGACCAGCTTAGGGTTTGTATTTCCGGCAAGCTCGGGAGCTTTGTCCCATCCAATGTTAGGTTTAACTACAACTTTATATCCTTTCTTTATAAATTTACCCATACCTCCCAGTTCTGAGATGGCACGTTTAAACATAGCGTCAGGCTCTCCGCCCATTACGGCTACCATATCCACCGGCTTACCTGTCTGAGTGTTTTCAAGCGTTTGGGCCAGTACGTCCATACCTGCGCTTGTCTTTATTGTTGCTGCAGCACCGGTGATGGCTATTGCTCTTAGAAAATTTCGTCTGTCCATAGTTAATCTTTATTTAATAAAACCTTATTTTAAAATCTTAAATTGACACCACCAAACACTGTTGCTCTAGGCATGGGGTATCCTGCATTTATTTCATATTTCTGAGCCAGAAGGTTTTCTCCTCTTGCAAATATTTCCAGCATACTTATAGGCTTGTAAGCTGCTCTGATATTCCATAGAGTAAATGTTTCTTTCTTTGCTTCTGTATTTGTCTTTTTGTTCTCAAGCACGGTATATAGCCCATCTATAAACTGAATACCTGTAGATAACATCCATTTGTTATACGAATAGTTTACCCCTGCATATAACTTGTGTTCGGGAGATGCCAGAACTTTATATTTCATATGCAAGAAGCTGTAGTTTGCAGACAGATTTACATGTGGGGCTATTCTATATTGGGTTGCAAATTCCAGCCCATAATTTTTTATCTTTCCTGTATTTACATTCAATGGCTTGTTGTTTACCATCACAGTCTGTATGCTATTACTCCCATCTATATTATACAAGCTCAGATCAAAATTTAATGCTCTGTTAAGTAACTTTTGAGATGCTGATATTTCGTAATTCATCAATCGCTCGGCTTTTAAGTCGGGATTCTGAGGAGGGAACATGTACATTTCGCGTATAGTAGGATTGCGGAAACCCTTGCTTACGATTCCTTTTATTATGGTATTCTCTGTAGCTATGTAACTCACTCCGGCTTGTGGAATATATTCTGTCCCGGTTATAGCATGATGATCTACTCTTATCCCGGCATTCAGTACTACTTTAGAAGCCAGTGTTTGCTGGAAGTTTATATATCCTGCAACCTCATTTATGCTTTTCTTGGCTATGTCTGCATCTTCTCTGTTATCCAGAAATCTGTTCCATGCATGCCCTCCGAAATGCTGAAAATCGAACCCTGCGGTTGTTTGGTTTCCTTTAAAGAAGCTGTAGTTTTGGTAGAGGGTAATACCTACCATCTTATCGTTCGACCTGAATCTATAATCTTTGGCTTCTTCTGTAGGCGGATACCCGTCATTGATCTTGTGCGAGCCGAAGTTGTAATAGAGTTTAAGAGCTCCTGATGTTCTCTCGTAGTTGTTTTCAAGAGAGAATGATGTTACTCCACGGGTAATATCGGCATCATTATCGATGACAGGACTATTCACTGCTCCGGGGTTTGATGCTTTGAAATTAGTCAAATCAAGATCTATAAATGTTTTCCAGTTAGTAGTGAAATCATAACCGACTTTTGCATATCCGCTATATTGCTCAAAATCCATGTTTTCTCGCTGTCCGTCCGAACGGTTGTAGCTTAAAGATACGTAGCTGCTGAACTTACCCGAACGGATAGCATTGTTCGCCTCTGTACTGAGTGTGTTGTATGAGCCATACATGGCTCTAACCTTTGTCTTCACCCCATCTTGCAGTTGCTTCTTAGTTATAATGTTGATGACACCACCCATTGCATTCGATCCGTACAAAACGGAGGCTGGTCCACGCACAACTTCTACTCGTTCTGCCATTAATGACTGATACGAATCGGCTAGAGGATGTCCCATCAATCCCATATATTGTGGGTGTCCGTCTATTAACATCAGCATTTGTGTGGTAGGGCTTCCGCCTATACCACGTATTGTCATACCTCCGGCAGATCCTGCTGCAACACCGTAGCCCATAATGCTTCGTGAAGTAACGAACAAGCCCGGTACTTCCTCTGTAATAATAGGCAGTAATGATTGTTCAAACCGACTCTCGATTTGTTTACTTCCCACTATGCTTACACTCATCGGGAGATTATTGATATTTACAGCCGGACGTGTCCCGGTGACGATAACATCTCCTAATTGGATAGAATCTTTAGGGATTGAAATCGGATTGTTGTCTATGGCATAAGTAAGCTGGGCAAATAATAAAACAGAAGCAATGGCACTAATTGTTTTCTTCATTCATTTTTATAATAGCCACGGAAACTTGAAGCAATCTTCATCATATAGGGCATAATCAGCTTTTCCGTTTACCGCGAATGTTTTAACTAGTCTGGCACCTTCGAGCAACTTACATGCCAACGCTAGAGATGCGCCCGTCTTCACTCTATCTTCTACCAGCAATATAGATTTGCCTTTGAAGTCGAAGCCGATGGGAGCCATCAATTGCGGACTTTCATATTTGGGCTTTTGGTAAGCGTCGCGTAGGTTTATTTTTAACAGATGGATATCGATATTTAGTCTTTGATTGAGAATAGCAGCAGGTATTATGCCTCCATTAGCGATAGCGACAATCATATCGAAGCTTTCATGAAAAGCAATGTCGCGGAAGCGTTCTAATACTTCCGAAAAAGACTTGTTATCAGACATTTTGTATCTTATATTTTAGCGATAGCTTTCAATAAAGCGTACCCCCCGAATATTTGTATTATCATTCCCGGAATACCAATACGGAAATCTTGTACTGCTGTAAAGAAATCTTTTACGATAGCCCATTCTATCAATGTACCTGCTATCTGATATGTCAAAACAGCGGCAATTATTCCTAATAGAGAAATTTTTTCGAGTCGATGTGCTGCATAAGCCGCAGCTCCTGCTAATAAGGTAGACTTGATTAGTATGGCAGGGAGTAAAGCCACCGGAGGCATTCCAAATAAAACACTATTGATAAGCGGAGATAATATTGCAGTTAACAAACCAACCCGTAGGCCGTATTTGTACGCTGCTATCAGCGTGAAAAAGTAGATAGGAAGCCAGGTTAAGCCTCCACCAGGTATCAAATGGCATATCTGAGGAAGTGCAATGTTTCCGACAACGAATAACAATGCAAACAAATATGTTTTAATCTCTTTGTAAGTTAAGGAATAAAGTTTTACTGTTGTTTCCATAATTATAGTAAATTAAAGTATATGTAATTATTTATTTTATTCGTTGTCCTTTTCCGGATACCTGAGCCGGAATAAATATAAGTTTATGTAAAATAATGAGGAGTGTTATTTTATCTTACTGGCATTCTCTATATTGGTGTTAACGAATACAATACTAAAAATAATTATTGAAACGAACAAATATTATAATATCTTTTCACTTTTAGGCATAATGATTATAGTATCAGCGTAAAAATAGAAATTAATAATCAAACCTTCTATAATATCTGATAAAATATTTTTTCTTCTCGGAGCTTAATGCATAGATATTGTAGTATATCTATTTTAACTTATGGCGCGAGACGCTCAACTTCCCAAACTCCATCTTCAAGCACATATTGTATTCTGTCGTGCAGTCTGTTGCTACGTCCTTGCCAGAATTCGATAAGATAAGGTTTAACAATATATCCTCCCCAGTTTTGAGGACGGACTATATTTTTGTCTTTAAACTTAGATTCATATTCATTTATAAGTCCTTCCAAGTATTTTCTGTCGGGTATTGCACGGCTTTGGGGTGATGCCCAAGCTCCCAACTTGCTCTTTGCCGGACGGACTTCGAAGTAAGAGTCTGATTCTGCATCTGAGGTTTTTTCAACAATACCTTCTATTCTTACTTGTCTTTCCAATTCATTCCAAACAAAAGTTAAGGCACAGTACTTGTTTAGTGTAATTTGATAAGCTTTCTTGCTATCATAATTAGTAAAAAAAACGAATCCTTGTGGTTTAATCTGCTTGAGTAGTATCATACGCGAAGATGGTTTCCCATCGGGAGTTGCTGTTGCCAGATTCATCGCATTTGGTTCAAGTGCTTTCGCTATAATAGCTTCGTTAAGCCATTGTTCGAACATATCCATTGGGTCGGATAGGACATCGCTCTCGTCTAGTGTTTTTAAAGTAAAATCTCTTCGTATATTAAATAAATCTGTCATAAATTATGGTTAAAATAGTAGTGAGTTTATTATTGTATATATAAGATAACAAAAAAGCAGTCTTTTTGTTGTTTTTTTATTTCTTTTTGGTTGTTAATGTTATGATATATAATTTATTATATTTTTATTTTGCTCTTTGTTTATCATCTTTTTTTTTGTTAAAAGGTGACAAAAGTGACAC